>JAGVOV010000079.1 GCA_020052545.1 archaeon
GATGCGAAGCTCGCAGAGGAGCAGAGCATTTTGGAAAGCCTCAGGCAGGGGTACAGGATAAAGGTAAGGGGCAAGCTTGTTGGCATCTCCACAGGAGACGTGAAGACAATCTTCCTTGACAAGGCAGAGATTGTGGATTACTCAAGGTTCACCACAGATGAGATATTTGCCAATAGCCTTTCAGTAAGCCACCAAAATGATATTTATTTGTCTATAGAGTCTGTAAATTTTTCCTTACAAAAAGATATCAACTTTGGAAAAATGAATGGAATTGATATAACAATATACAATGACAGGTATAAATTATTTTATCCCATATTTCAGGTTCTTTTAATAGAAAATGGTGATCTCTTTAATGCACCTGATCAGACCATAAAAGATAGTGGGGTGCAGATTGGTGAGGGTGGATTTACAAAAATACATTTCGATTTGAATACAACAAAGTTCTCGTTTAGTAGGCTTAATTCAACAAGGACTGTCCTGGTGAATGTGAAGGATAGGGATGATATAGGCAAGACGATACTTGTGTCTGTCTCTAAAGATTATATTTTTATATAATGATGAAGAGATTTAGATAATGAAGAAGCAACAAAAACTACTAAAAAAGGGCGAATTAATGAAGAAGGTAATCTATCTGTTTTTGTGCATCGTTCTGGTGGCCGCGGCAGCGACGCTGTTCTCCGGCTGCGGCAAGCAGCAAGAGGCCGCCTATCCGCAGAAGATCGACTGGTTCATCCCAGACGGGATGAGGGCAGATCCAGATACCTTCACAGTATTCAAGTGGGCAGAGGAAGGGAAGCTGCCGAACATAAAGAGGATGATAGAGCAAGGCTCTTATGGTTACTCAATTCCAGTCTATCCTTCTCACACGCCGGTAAATTTCGCCACACTGCTGACTGGTTCTTATCCAAAGACAACAGGGATAGCTGACGGCCCGATGCGCATCGAAGGCGCGACATTGGCAAAACCTGCTGTTGCGGGTTTTAGCTCTAGTGCCAGGAAGATTCCCGCAGTCTGGTCTGAGTTTGAAGCTCTCGGAAAGAATGTTGTCCTTTTATCAATCCCCGGATCAACGCCGCCAGAACTGAAACATAACGGCATAACAATAAGGGGAAGATGGGGCGGCTGGGGGGCTGACTTCAATTCCTTGGTTTTTGAGAAAAAATCTCCAGACCAGAGAAAAAAGTTGGCCAGGAATGCGAGGCTCTTCTATCTCGGCCTTGAGCTCACGCAGTTCATCGATCCATCAAATTCCTCATTCGAGACAAAGAAGAAAAGCTTTTCAAAGCCCATAGGCTTTGAGATGCAGCTTTATGGGGGCAAAGTCTATGCCGAAATAATAAACACTGGCAACAAAAGCTATGACACTGTTGTCTTCTCAAGGGATGGGAAGAGTGAAGATGTAACATTGAAGCAGGGCGAATGGAGCGATTGGCTGCCTATTAACTTTAAGTGGAACAACAAGACTGTGGCTTCCAACGTCAAATTCAGCGTGATAAAGCTTGGCAATGATGGCTTCTTCAGGATAAGGGTGCTGGTGGACAGCATGAACAGATTTATAGTTGAGCCGCAGGAAGCCGCTTCTATATTCGAGAATGAAACAGGACCAATGGTAGATTTTGTGGATAATTTTCCTCCGCAGCTGATTTATTATCCTGAGGACAAGGACACTTTCCTCGCAGAGTCCGAGATGTCCTTTAGATGGCATGAGGATGCTGTGGACACTGTCTATAAGAAATTCAATCCTGATGTATTCATCCACGACATCTATAGCCCTAACCAGATGCTTACAAGTAGGTGGTGGCTCGGCTACATCGATCCAAGCAGCAGGAGATACAATCAGGTTTCTGATGCTGAGAGAGAAAAACTTTGGGAAGAAGTGCATGGTATGTACCAAGACCTTGACAAGATTGTCGGGAAGATGCTTGACAATGCTGACAGTAACACTATATTGATATTGAGCTCAGACCATGGCGCTGTGCCTTTTGACAGGTCTGTGAAACTCAATAACTTATTCGCGAAGAAAGGATGGATAAATTACAGCATAAATCCACAGACTGGCGAGCACATAATAGACTGGGCCCATTCAAAGGTCGTGTTCCTGAAGATGGACAATATCTATGTCAATCCAGATGGTCTTGGGCCGACATATAAAAGAGGCTCGGGGCCCGAGTATGAAAAGCTGAGGGATGAAATCATCAAAGTCTTGAAGGAACTGAAGGATGATGATGGAACAAAGCCATTGGCAGCAGCGGTCAAATGGGAGCAAGTAGAAGATTATCTTGACCTGCCAAAGGAGAGGAGCGGCGATATAGTAATAGCGAACATTGTCGGATACGGCTGGGATGAGGCAATATCAGATGATAATAAAGTATTTGAAAGCCCGCTTGAGACAGGCTATAAGCAGGCGATTTTTGCCAACAGCACGAAAGGCCTCTGGACGCCGTTCATAATAATGGGCAAAGGCATCAAGAAGAACTATGAGATGAAGGCGCCAATAAGCCATGTCGACCAAGTTCCGACGATATTGTACGCGATGAATCTCACCATACCATCGCAAGTTCAAGGGAAGGTGCTGGATGAGATTTTCAACTAAGGTTATCATCCTCCTCTTTATTTCATTGCTTGCCCTGGGCTGCGCGGCCAAGAATGAATCCAAGGAGCTTTTCGGCTATTCATTCAATGTAGCAAGGCCGAGCCCGAACCAGGCTTATCTTGACTATGATGATGGTATGGAAACTGTCCAGTTAAAGATAATCAGCAATGTGAGCCAGGATGTCGCTGAAAGGATCATTGGAGATAGGATCGCGATGTTTCAATCGATATTCCAGCCCAAAAGGGTAGATTATCCAGGCCAGTACACCAAGACGATAGAATGCCCTGAGCAGTTCAAGCCGAAATATTTCAGCGTCAACGGCACAGATTACCAGATAAAGTATTTTCTTGGGTATGCGAACTCCAACAAGGTAGCGGGAGCATGCTCTGATGACCTCATAAAATATCGCCATGTTTATGGTTTCATGTACTGCAGCGCGCCAAAGAAACTTGCCGAAATTGAGTATTATTCGATTTTGAGCATCAACAAGACAGATGAATTCATGAAGAGCCTGAACTGTGATATAAGATGAGGCGCGTGATTATACTCCCGCTAATACTCCTGCTAATCCCCATCTTGCTGTCTGGCTGCTCTCAGAGACCAAAAATTGACCTTTCATGCGAGAATTGCAATGTTCTACTATTGAACGTTGAGCTTTTTAAAGCAGATTATGTCGGCCTGATAAATGAGCAGAGGGCGAATCTGACGCCCAACATCGACAGGTTTTTCGGTAATGGGATAGTGTTCAAGGACGTTTCCTCGGCTGCTGGCGCGACTACACTAAGCAATATGGCAACGTTAACGGCCCAGGACGGCTTTTTGGTAAGGTCTCTTTTTCCGAATCCTGAATTCATAGGCAGAACATGGAACATACCGAAAGATGATGAGGAAAAAATGAGGAAGTATGAGTCAGTTGCAGAGGTATTGTCAAAAAACGGTTATTATACGACAAACATAAATTATGGGTACCAATCAGGCAAGGCTGTTTTCTTGGACAGGGGGTTCTCTAATTATTGTGAGAGTTTAAACTGTTCTTACAGGAACAAAACAAGGATTCCAGGCGGCTGGGCGTTTGCCACCACGTTGCACACGCTTGAGGAATTAGATAAATATAATGATAAATTCTTTTTTCTTCTTCATGCCACTCATCTTCATGGTCTGCCTTATATTTACCCGATTAACAGGACCTATATAACGAAACAAAAGATCTTATACCTACCAACAAAAGAACCAGGTTATTATCAGATATATTTCCAGCTTCATCGCAACGGCTCAATTGTCAAAGATCCATCAGACTTGAAACGAGAAGACTTTGAGAA
>JAGVOV010000034.1 GCA_020052545.1 archaeon
GACTGTCAAAATGAATTCTCTTGTCAGCATAATTGAACGCCATCATTCAGAGTTTTTATTTCTTTCCAACAATACATTTATATACCCCCTTCCTCGAGAATAAGCTGTCTTGCAGCGGACAAGACGGGACTAAGAGGAAGCTACGTACTAAAAAGGCTGTGCCAAAAAAAATGTTGATTCCAACTTGTTCCGTGTCTCACGCTGCAAGATTTATTTCTATAAGAACGGGGCAATGGTCAGAAGGAGAGCAAAGAATGCCTTTGTGTTTAATTCTGTCTCTTACTGTCTTGTAGCTCCTGAAACTTTTCTTGAGATTTTTTGAGATGAAGATATAATCAATCCTTTCATTTAAGTCCATCTTACCCCAAGGAAGCCTGGTGTTGCTTATCTTCTGCTTTTTTATAAGAAATGTGTCGATAAAATCTTTCCCTAAGGCCTTGTAGAAATAGTTCCTTGGCCAGGTATTCAGGTCGCCGCAAAAGATAAAATTATTTCCTTCTGCAATCTCCTTAATTTTTTTCTTTATTACCATGGCACACTTTACTCTTATTTCATTCTTCACGGGAACAGGAAAATGTGTGTTGAAGACGAAAAAGCGCTTCCCTTCACAAGAGATTTTTGCCCAGCTGCAGTGCTTTATGAAAGGGGCATCTTTGAATTTGCTCGGCTTTTCAGGCGTCTTGCTGAGGTAAAATTTTCCGTGACTGAGGATTTTCACTTTGTTTTTTTTATAGAGTATAGAATTTCCTTCCTGGCCTTCACTTGAGAGGGTTATCGCCCCATAGCCTAGTTTTTTCCTGATGAGCTGCAGCTGGTCAGGAAGGTCCTCTTGTATGCAGAATATGTCAGCGTTAATTTTCTTCATGACCTTGACGGCAAAATTTTTTCTTATCTCCCATTCCTGCTCCTTCTTTGTTATCCTCGAGAATTTATGTGTTATGTTGTAGGTTGCAATTTTCATTTTAGCACAATCAATTTTTCCGGATGGTCTGTGATTATGCCTTCCACTTTCCTGTCAAGCAGAAATTTCATGTCCTTTTCGCTGTTGACAGTCCAGAAAAATATCTTGAATCTTTCTGCTGCCTTGCTGATGAATCTTTTCGACACGCGGGAAAATTTGAGATGGACTGAGTAGCAAATCCTGTTCCTGGGTAGGAATATTGAAGATGCTGTGTTAGTTATCTTACCTATTTTGATTCTTGGATTAAGTTGCTTGATTTTAATTAATGGCTTATGAAGGAATGATGATACAATAACTCCATCCACAAACCCTTTCTTTGCAAGAAGCCTGGTGAGCTCTTTCTCTAATCCAGCCTCTTTCACTTCAATGTTGAGCCTGGCCTTCCCTTTGACAAGATCTATGAATTCCTCAAGCGTGGGAATTTTCTCCCTGTTCCTTAGCTTGAACCTTGATAGTTCTTTATATGTAAAATTTTTTATCTTCCCTTCTCCAGTAGTTGTCCTCCTCAGCGTCGAGTCATGCATCACGATTATTTTCATGTCTTTTGTTGCTCTCACATCTATCTCAATCATGTCTACCTTCAGCTGAAGGCATCTTTTTGCAGAACTCAGCGCATTTTCGGGAAAACCCGCACGATGCGCCACTACTAATGTTTTCATAATCATTCAGAGAAAGATTCACCTTATATATTTTCTGTTGAATGTGCATAGATGGCCGAAAGGCCCGAAGAAAGTTGTTCCTTCAACTTTTGTCCTCCCATGTTTCAACTCCTTTCTCAGGTCGCCGTCAAAAATTGTTGCGCATCTTCCGACTTCAAATGAAAAATGGGCATCGCTCCCCGCAGTCTTCGCGATGTTGAGCCCATCAGCTTTTTTCTCGGCGATGATGTTTGAGATGAATGGCGTCCTTCCATTCAGGGATTCTATTGCATCAACTTTTCCCATAACATCTCTTAAATTTCCCTTGAAGCCATGCAATGGGAAAAACCTGAATGGATGGGCTATGGATATGATCGCATCCTGTTTTCTTGCCTGATCAATCACATCAAAAAAATTCCCAGGCCTGATAAATTTTTCGGCGTGATAAATCAAAACATCCCCAAGGTCCGTCGACACCTCCTCGCCAACAATCACCTCGAAGTCCTTGTCCTTGTTCATCTTCTTAGCAAGCAAAGCGGCCTTGTTGTTGTTGTGGTCGGTTATAGCAATGCCGTCAAGGCCGCGCTTCTTTGCAGTAGCGAGCAATGTCTCTATGCCCATGTTGCTGCAAATAGAATACTTTGTGTGGGTGTGAAGGTCATATCTCATTTTATGTCCTTGCGACCATGAGGAAAATCGCTATGACAAGCAGGAGTATCAGCATTATGAGGATACGCCTGAAGTGCCCCATCTCTGTAGCGATAAGACCTTTGTCATATTCTATTGTCGCCTGCATGAAAGCGTTGTCGATGTCTTTCTGCCTGTGC
Organism: archaeon; assembly: GCA_020052545.1. Taxonomy (GTDB): domain Archaea; phylum Nanobdellota; class Nanobdellia; order Woesearchaeales; family JAGVOV01; genus JAGVOV01. Next base: position 2,427 of record JAGVOV010000034.1, read on the forward strand.
TTGTGCAGCTCAAGCTTCTTCTTTATGTCATCTACAGAATTGCCCTCATTCAAGCGGTCTTTCACATAGCCAACAAGCTTTGCTGCCATAGAAGATAAAAAGAAAGAAGATATATTTAATTACTGCTGTTCCGGCTCTTCTTCTGGGCTATAATTAGGAACGGCTGCCTTGCTTATTATCATGATGTCGCCGATGCTCTTCACGAGCTGATGGGGCACGATGACGCCCTTGGCATTTCCCAGGACTTTGTTCAGGAAGCTGTTCTTTGTGCTCCTTACGCGCCATCCGAAGACTTTGTTGCTTGTCAATATGGCCTCTTCAACATCGCCGAAATAATCTCCAGTATCGGTGAAAGCCTTCATGTCATATGTCTGTGAAATCCTCTTCATCTTTAGCATAAGCATCTCCTCCTATTGTATAGTGTTTAGTGGTTCTGGTTATATATAAATTTTATGGAAATGGTTTTAAACTCGTGAATATGCCCCTTGCTTATGACCTATAAAAACCTAGTTTTGCTCGGCAGCAGCCACATAGCCCAGCAGAGCGTAGAAGAGATAAATGCGGCTTTTTACAGGTTTAAGCCTGCAATAATAGCTATAGAGCTTGATAGAGGTAGGCTGCAGCATCTCTTGAGCAAGAACAAGGATGACAGGATCTCCTACAAAGCGATATTCAAAATAGGTTTCAAAGGCTTTATGTTTGCGATAATCGGGAGATATGTCTCTGATAAATTGGGAAAGATTGTGGGCATGGAACCTGGATCTGACATGAAAGAGGCTGCGTTGCTGGCAAGGAAAAATGACTTGGAGCTCGCCCTCATCGACCAGGACATACAGATAACGCTGCAAAGATTCGGTAAAGAGCTGACTTGGCGTGAGAAATGGCGCTTCTTTGCCGATGCTGTTAAGATGCTTCTTTTCAAGGAGAGGGAGATGAAGAAATGGGGACTTGATGACTTTGATTTGAGAAAAGTTCCAGAGGCAGTTATGATTGAGAAGATGATGAAGCAGATGAAAAAACGCTATCCTAATGTCCATAAGACATTGATTGAGGAAAGGAATGAGGTGATGGCAAGAAATCTTGTCAGATTGATGAAGGCAAATCCGGATAAGATAGTGC
>JAGVOV010000040.1 GCA_020052545.1 archaeon
AGGAATAAAGAACTACATTGCCCAAAGCAACAGAGGAGCTAGGATTCAAGAATCACTCAACAGATACTCCGCCCTTTAGGGCGGAGAGGTTTATTTTGCCATTGTCAATAAATTTAAAAAAAGACCCGCTAAATAGCCTTTATGGAGCGCGAAAAGGACTATGTTTACCTAAGCACAAGGAAAGCGCTTTTTTTGATGACTGAGGCTGTTTTTGACAGCGTAAGTTATTCTGACAGGTGGTTGGAAAAAGATCCGGACTACATCATGATATCAGACAATGAATTAGTCGACTTCTACAATAAGCTTGATAATAAGAGAAAGCCATTCAGAAAGCTTTTGTTGCTATACCTAAAAAATCCAGGCCTCTTCAGGTCGATAGTAATAGAAGTCAGAAAAAAGATTGATTCGGCCACAAAAAGCCTAAAAAGAATTGACCTCAGAACAATAAGCAATGAAGAGCTAGAGAGAATTTTCAAGATCTATTCAGAAACCTATGTTTTTGTCATAAGGTTCCCTAATGTGCTGAGGAAATTGGACCATGCGCTCTTCCCTTACCTTAGAGAAAACCTCAAGATGCTCACATCTCATGACATAACTTTGCTTTCCTACCCAAAAAAGCAGAGCGAAGCGATCCAAGAGCATATCGCGATAGCAAAAGCGTCCATGAAAGGCAATCCTGAAAGACAGGCCAGAATATTATGGTCAAAATTTGCGCAGATTCCAATGGGCTTCCACGAAGAGAGGCCAAGAAGTCTTGATTTCTACATAAAAGAAATGAAGAAGCTTGAAAAGATAGCAGGGAAAGACATCAGGAGGATAAAGGAAGAGGAAAAGCACCATCTTGCACTCTGGCGGAAAGCCGCGAAAAAGGTCCCAAAAAGATTTTCTTCAATAAAAGTAGCCTTCAGAGAGATGCCTTACCTTAAAGATTACATAAAAATGAGGGTACAGGAGGCCAATTTCATATTCATGCCGATGTTTGAGGAGATATCCAGGAGATTTAGGATAAGCCTTTATGACATCCACAGGCTTTCAAGGGATGAGATAATAAATATGATAAGGATCGGAAAATACAGCAAGGAGCTCGTCGAGAAGAGGAAAAGCCTTTATGTGAACATGCAGCTTGGGAAGAGGAAGCAGCTTTATGGCGAGCGGGCAAGAAAATTCATAAAAATATTCGAGATGGAAGGCCAGCAGATGGGATTCAGCGGCAGGACAGCTTCAAGAGGCTATGGTAAAGGAGCTGCAAAGATCATACGCTCCAGCGAAGACTTCCACAAATTCAAGAAAGGCGACATCATTGTGGCGAATAATACTACGCCAGACTTTGTCCCGATAATAAAGAAGGCTGCAGCGATAGTAGCAGAAGAAGGCGGCATAACGGCCCATGTCTCTGTCGTTTCAAGGGAATTCAGGGTGCCGTGCATCGTCGGGATAAAAGGCGCGACAAAGATATTCAAGGACGGCGATATCCTGGAAGTCGACGCGACAAAGGGCACCATAAAGAAATTATAATTTTATCCTGTCGCCTTCTCTTAGCAGCACAACATTGTTTTTCTTATAGCCCATTTCATATGCCAATTCAGCAGCAGCCATCATTGTCGGCATGGGACTATGGCCAGGAGCATAAATCCTGGGTTTAAGCATCTCAAGCATGTCCCTATGGTCTTCCCTGCTGGCATGACCTGACTGATGGATGTCCTTGAACATCCTAAGATGGAAATCTTTCAATCCTTCTTCTAACATCAGCCTGTTATGCTGGTTTATCTTTGTCGGAATCACATTGCAGGAGAATATCAAAAGATCTCCAGGATCAAACTCAAAATCATAGTCACGCTTGGCTATCCTCCATAATACTGAATTTGGCTCGCCCTGATGCCCGGTGCAGACGATGACATAGTTGTCTTTCTCCCTCTGCAGCCTTCTCAACGCTTTCCTTATCTTCTTGCCATATTTTACTATCTCGGCCTGCCTGCTGAAATTGCCGAGGCCGCAGGCTTCAGCCGCCCCGAGATATTTGCCGAGGCTCCTTCCGAGGAAGATGACGCGCCTGTTAAGCTTCTTTGCGCACTTCATTATCGTTAGCATCCTAGCTATGTGGCTTGAGAATGTCGTGACGATTATGCCTCTCCCTCTTGACTCTGTTCCGAGCATCACTTCCTCAAGCATCTGGGCTGCCACAGCCTCGCTCGGCGTCTTCCTGTGATAAGTGGCATAAAGCGTGTCCATTATCAGGAACATGCAGCCTTCCTTCCCAATCTTCCTGAGCTTGTCATAATCAGGCTTCTTTCCAAGCGTTGGTGTGTTATCAAGCTTGAAGTCATTCGCATAGACTATTATTCCATATTTGGTGTAGACTGCGACAGAGACTGTCTGCGGCGTGGAGTGGGTCATATTGACGAATTCAATCGAGATGTTTTTTGTTATCTTGTACCTTGTTGTCGTGTTCAATACCCTCAGATTATTCTTAAGAACGATACCTTCGTCCTTGACTATCGCCTTCAGAAGCTCGAGAGTGAATCTCGTCCCTATGATCTCCGCTTTCTGGAATTTCTGCGCCAGGAAGGGGATTGCGCCTACATGGTCAAGATGAGCATGCGTAGGAATGATGGCCTTAACATCTTTCTTCCATGAATCTATCTTGCTTATGTCCGGCACAGCGCCGCTCTTGATTAGCTTATTGACATCAATATGCTCAATCTCCTCATTTTCGCTGTATTGGATGTACTTCTCAAGATGAAGCCCCATGTCTATTATTATAACATCACCATCGACATTAATGGCAGTGCAGTTCCTGCCAACTTCGCTATATCCGCCGACTGCGCAAATCTCTATCATACAAAACTCCCTAATCCCATTATTTATTAATGTTTGGAATTCTTAGTAAGATTTTTAAATAACTCTCTCTGCCTTATTCTTAAGCGGGAGTGCCGGAGTGGCCAAACGGGACAGTTGTTTGGCTCAACCAAACAGTCCAAACTCAAGTTTGTGCAACTCCATGAGAGATCTGTTAGCTTAGTGCTTACGCAGGTTCGAATCCTGTCTCCCGCACTTTTCTCCACTGGACATTACAGCGTGAAGCTTAATAATAGGTAATCATCAAAATTATAGATGGAAAAAGCACCAAAATTGACTCCAGAAGTAGCCGAAATTATTGGGGCTTTTATTGGAGATGGCTGGATAGAGAATCGTGAAAAAGCATTGTATATTACGGGGCATATTACCGAGGATAGAGATTATTATGATGGCTATTTAGCACCTTTGTTTTCAAGGGACTTTGCATGTGTAACCCCAAAAGAATTTAGTTATTGGAAGGTTTATGGTATAGCAACATATGATAAAAGTGCCATAAAAAAAGCACTAGATTTAGGGTTCAAAAAAGGAAGGAAAGCATTAAACGTCACGATACCTAAAAATGTTTTAGATTCAGGAGATTTTAATGTTTTCTGCTCTATTCTAAGAGGTATTTTTGATACAGATGGTTGTTTTTGGTGTGAAAAATCCAATGCAAAGACTTCAACTTCTTGGAAAAGAACACATAATTATATCCCTCTTATCGGCATCACTTCTTGTTCTAAAAAGTTGCTAATCCAATGCCAACTATTACTTAGAAAACTGGGAATTGAATCTATTATTAAGCAGAAAAATACCGAAGGTTTTCACAACAATAGGAACGTTCACAATTCCTACTTATTGCTTATCAGGAAAATTTCTAGTGTTGAAAAATGGTTCAAATTGGTTGGGACAAAGAACCCGAAACATGAAACAAAATATCTTTTATGGAAAAAACTTACTTACCTACCGCCTAGAACATCATTAGACTATAGGATAAACTTACTGGGAATTTAATTCAGATGCTTCAATTACCCTTCGATACTGTCCAATTCCTGCTGCAACCTTTCTCCCGCATTTTTTTAAGAAGATTCAGAATTTCTGAAAGAGAAGAACAAGCCAAGAGCGCCTACAATAACAAAGATTAAACCAATAGCAGGATTAAGGTAAGCGCCAAAATTGACACCGGTCTCAATGACTGACTGGCTTGGGTCTGAAGGATTGTAATGCACTGTGACTTGTGAGCCCATCGGATATTTTCCTGCTATACCGATAGCTCGGCTTTCAGAGCCCGAGCCATAATCACCAAAAGATATCCTGTCGGAAATGAAACTATTATTGCCCACGATATATTGATAGGCTACTCTTGGGAAATATACGGTGCTGGATCTTCCGTTCGAATTCTTTATCTCATTCCTGACGTCTGAAGATATTATACTGCCATTTGCAGTGCTCCATTCACCGGATTGATTTGCATTTTCCAAGTTTTTTATGCCGCTATAAAGGACATAGGAGCCCAAAAGAAGAGACACTATGCAGAAGATCATGATAGACCAGCTTGGCTTGGCAGCAACTGTCGATATTTCAACCATTAATCAAGATTAGAACAAGAACTATAAAAACTTAATTCAGGTGCTTCAACTGGCCTTCAATGCTGTCAAGCTCTTGCTGCAGCCTCTCCACTTCTGTCAGCTTTGGTGCCAGTGGTTTAGGCGCCTCAACAGGCCTTGGCGCGGCCTGCCTAACAACAACCTTGGCTTGCTTCTGCTCCTTGCCTTTCTTGACGATAAGCTTCGGCATGCCTGTCTCGATCTTCAAAGGCTTGGCCTTCTTCGGCGGCACTTTCGGCATCTCGTTCCTCAGCTTTGTGAGAAGTATGCCTATCTCTCTTGTGATCTGATTGAGCCTGTTTATCGCTTCCAGCTTCTTGTGCCTTACTTGCTTGAATCTCTCATATCTCTGGAGCGCGTGGATCAGCATCCTTGATCCCTCAAGTATGTTCTTCCTCAGCTCTATTGGCTCTTCGATGCTGACAAAGTATTCTTGCGCATCCTTATTCTGCTTCATCTTAGCTGTTCTCCAAGTCATACAAGGTCCTGTCTAAGAAGCTTACTCTCCTTTCAGCTTCCTCAATCTCGGCGTGCCAGCTTTCTATCTCGGCATCTTCCTGTGCCTTCAGATGCTGCACCTTTTCCAAGGTGTCTTTAGCCTCCTTGATCTTGTCTTTGGTCAGATTGAGTATGTCAACAACGTCCCTGTACTCATCAATCTTAACAAAAATCCCATTTTCAGCCATTATTGCTCACCTTTGAATATTACCCTGTCTATCTTAATCAGGCCATGATGCACAGCCTCGATGCTTCTCTTAAGGCCCTCTGTTGCCTTGTCAGACTGCGTCCTCACTTCATTAAGCCCATAAGCTGAATCCTCAAGCCTCTTCAGGCTTGCTTTCGTTGCAATAAGGTCGCCGATCATCTCTTCGCACTGGTCGAGGTTCAGGTAAATAGGCCTTTCAACATTCCTCTTGACACTTGTCTCGATGATCCTTGGCTTCTCCTCCTCTAATTGTGAAAGCGAGAAATCCCCTTGCTCAGGCGCCTTGGCCTCTTCAACATGCTCCTCTATGCGCTGCTCTACAGGACGCATTTCGTCTTCCGTCACCATCACTGGCAGCGGCACATTTATCTTGAAATCGTCTTCCGGCTCATCTTTCTGCTCCTGCACTGCCACAGAAGGCTTTGTCTGCCTCGGCTCAAGATTCCAGTTCTGCATAGGTTCTCTTGCAGGCTCTGAGAAACCAGGAATATCAAGCTTGAAATCTGCCCCCGAGCCTGGCACAGAGGGGAAATTCATATTTTGGGAGTCTTTTGATTGAGAAAAACTGCTGTCAAAGCTCGGAAAAGACGCAGGCGACGGCGGTGTGTCAAGTGACGCTGCAGACACAGGTTGGTCCTTCTTCTTCAAAAAGTCTAATAATCCCATCATAACACCTTTTGAGGAAATACGAGCAGTGATATTAAAGCTTTTATCATTCCCAACTAATGACAACAGACATATTTTCAGAATAAAAAAACATTTAAAGTGAGAAGGCGAACCAGAAATCCTTGATGAGGCATAGCAAAGTTGTCCTTGAAGATGGCTCTTTTTTCCATGGCTTCTCATTTGGCTTTGAGCAGGGCGTTTCAGGAGAAGTGGTATTCAACACAGGTATGGTGGGTTATCCGGAAAGCTTCACAGATCCAAGCTATAAAGGGCAGATTCTCGCTTTGACCTATCCATTGATAGGCAATTATGGCGTCCCTGAAAAAAGCATCAGAGGCGGCCTTGAAGAAAATTTTGAGTCAGAAAAGATACAGATCTCGGGCCTGATTGTCGATGAGTTTAGCAGGAATGCTTTCCACTGGGGCAGCAAGAAAACATTGCAGGCATGGCTTGTCGAAAACAAGATTCCGGCTATCTGTGGAATTGATACAAGGGCATTGACAAAGAAGCTTAGGGAAAAAGGCGTGATGCTCGGCAAGATAATGATTGATGGGGACCTTGATTTTCATGATCCAAACAAAGAAAATCTTGTGGCAGAAGTCAGCGAAAAAAAAATCATTGAATATGGCAACGGCAAGAAAAGGGTTGTGCTGGTAGATACTGGCGCCAAGAACAATATAATAAGATGCCTTCTGAAGAGAGACATCAAGGTCATAAGGGTACCTTGGGATTATGATTTTACGTCGCTTGACTATGACGGCGTTATGCTGAGTAATGGTCCCGGCGACCCAAAGATGTGCATCGCGACAATCAATAACATAAGGAAAGCGATGCAGATAGGAAAGCCGATATTCGGCATATGCCTCGGCAATCAGCTTCTTGCTCTGGCTGCTGGCGCAGACACTTATAAGCTTAAGTATGGCCACAGGAGCCAGAACCAGCCGTGTATGATGCAAGGCACAAAAAGATGCTTCATCACGAGCCAGAACCATGGCTTTGCCGTCGATGAGAAAACATTGCCGAAAGATTGGGAGCCTTTCTTCACGAACCTCAATGACGGAACAAATGAAGGCATAAAGCACAAGACAAAACCATTTTTCTCCGTTCAGTTCCATCCGGAAGCAAATCCCGGACCCGTAGACACAGAGTTTTTGTTTGACGATTTCGTGAGGCTGCTATGAAAGAGATGATGGCTGTCGTTGATGAGAAGGACAGGACAATAGGGAAGATGGACAGGGACAGCATAATGAAAAAAAATCTTATCCATCGCGGCACTGCAATCTTTGTCTTCAATTCAAAAGGCCACATACTCGTGCACCAAAGGAACTGGAACAAAAAATATTACCCAGGATTTTATGATGCCATAATTGGAGGGGGCCTAAGATTTGGAGAGACTTATTTACAGGGAGCAAAACGTGAGGTAGAGGAAGAGATCGGAGTGAAAGACGCAAAACTGAAGTTTCTTTTCAAGAACCGCTTCAGGAATGAGATTGACAACAATTTTGCAGCGGTATATAGGATGATTTATGATGAAAAAATAAATTTCAACAAGCGTGAATTTGAGCATGGATCTTTCATCACAATCCGGGTATTGAGGCAGCTGATGAGGAAGAAAAGGTTTGCCCCGGATTTTAGGATGATATTCAGCCGCTACATGAGGCAGTTCCATGGTTGATCTCGTATCAGTATCAGACAAAGATGACATTATGTTGGGAGAGATGGACAGGCAAATCGCCAAGAAAAAGAAGCTGTGGAGGCGCGTTTCACTGATAGCCATAAAGAACAGCAAAAACCAGATCCTTATGCAGCAGCGCTCCCATCTTGTGGACAGGCCGATGGCATGGAACCTTTCTGCTGAAGGCCATGTAAAATTTGGTGAAACATATGCACAGGCCGCGAGGAGGGAATTGAAAGAGGAGGTAAAATCCTCTGCTAAGCTAATAGAGATCGCCAGTTTCAGATCTTTCAAGGTGAGATGTCATTATCACCTGTTCCTTGGGAAAAGCGATGGCCCCTTCAGGAAGAACAAGGAAGTTCACCAGCTTGTATTCATGGGCATCAAGGAAGCGGCCAAGGCAGTCAAGGGAAACAAGGAGAACATGAGCATAGGCTGCTTCATCGCATTGACAAGATATGGGAATCTGATAAAAAATGGATAAGCCAAAAAAAGTATTGCTGCTTGGCTCTGGAGCCCTAAAGATTGGTGAAGCGGGCGAATTCGATTACTCAGGAAGCCAGGCGATAAAGGCGCTGAAGGAAGAGGGCATCGAGGTTATACTTGTCAATCCAAACATAGCAACCATCCAGACAAGCGAGCATCTTGCAGATAAGGTATATTTCCTGCCTGTTGAGCCTTTTTTTGTCGCAAAAATAATAGAGAAAGAGAGGCCAGATGCAATAATGCTGAGCTTCGGCGGCCAGACTGCGCTGAATTGTGGTGTAGAGCTTTCAAGGGCAGGATTACTGAAAAAACATAATCTCAAAGTTCTCGGGACTCAGATAAAAGCGATTGAAGACACAGAGGACAGGCAGCTTTTCGTCGAGAGGCTTGCAGAGATAGAGGTAAAGACGCCAAGGAGCAGGGCTGTCAAGACAGTCGTCGAAGCAATAGATGCTGCAAAAGAGATCGGATATCCTATAATGACAAGAGTCGCTTTCGCTCTTGGCGGCCGAGGCTCTGGCGCAGTGAAAGATGAGGCTGAATTGACAGAAAAAGTCCAGCAGGCCTTGACTTTCGCCTCGCAAGTGCTGATTGAGGAATATTTGAATGGCTGGAAAGAGATAGAATACGAGGTGGTGCGTGACCAGTACGATAACTGCATAACAGTCTGCAACATGGAGAACTTTGATCCTATGGGGATACACACAGGAGAGAGCATAGTTGTTGCTCCGTCCCAGACGCTGACAAACCACGAATATCACAAACTTAGGGAGATAGCGATAAAGGTGATAAGGCATCTGGGGATTGTTGGAGAATGCAATATCCAATATGCGCTCTCACCAGAATCTGACGATTACCGCGTCATTGAGGTGAATGCGAGGCTTAGCAGAAGTTCTGCACTTGCAAGCAAAGCGACTGGCTATCCGCTCGCTTTCATCGCGGCAAAATTATCGCTTGGCTATGGCCTTTTTGAGATCAAGAACCACATAACGAAGAAGACAATGGCATGTTTCGAGCCGGCCCTTGATTATGTTGTGGTGAAAATGCCGAAATGGGATCTGCAGAAGTTCAGGAATGTCAGCAAGCAGATCGGCAGCGAGATGAAGTCTGTCGGGGAAGTTATGGCGATAGGCAGGAAATTTGAAGAAGCGTTGCAGAAGGCGATAAGGATGCTGCAGATAGGGATGTATGGCCTCGTCTGCAACAGGCTCAACATTGAGAACAACATAGATGAAGAATTGAGCAGGCCGACAGACATGAGGGTGCTCATAGTGGCAGAAGCATTGAAGAAAGGATACTCAGTTGATAGGATAAACGAGCTGTCTGGCATCGACAAATGGTTCCTTGACAAGATAAAGGCCATTGTGGAGCTCGGATCAAGGCTGAAAAAAGATGGCATAAGCAAAGGATTATTGCTGGAGCTGAAGAAATATGGCTTCTCGGATGCGCAAATCTCGTTTTCATTAGACAAAAAGGAGGAGGAAATAAGGAACATCAGAAAACAATTAGGCATCAAGCCTTTCATCAAGCAGATCGACACATTGGCCGCGGAATATCCTGCGGAAACAAATTACTTATTTTTGACTTACAACGCTTCCGAGCATGACATAAAGCCTATAGGAAAAAGCATAATTGTGTTAGGCTCTGGCGCATACAAGATTGGAAGTTCTGTGGAATTTGACTGGTGCTGTGTCAGCTGTGTCCTCCATTTAAGGGAGCTGGGCCATAATACAATCATGATAAATTTCAATCCGGAGACGGTGAGCACAGATTATGATATGTGTGACAGCCTTTATTTTGATGAGCTCAGCTTTGAGAGCATCAGCGAGATACATGAATATGAAAAACCTGATGGCGTTATTGTGTCTATGGGCGGCCAGATCCCAAATAATCTCGCATTGAAGCTTGACAAAGCTGGCATGAAACTTTTAGGGACATCAGCCGCTTCAATCGACCAGGCAGAGGACCGCTTCAAGTTCAGCAAACTTCTTGATGAGCTTAATGTTGACCAGCCAGAATGGAAAGAGCTCACAACACACCAGGACACGATAAATTTTGCCTCCCAAGTCGGCTACCCCGTGCTTGTGAGGCCAAGCTATGTGCTCTCTGGCGCTGCCATGTCTGTCGCTTTCAGCAACCAGGAACTTTCCGAATTCCTGACAAAGGCAGCTGATTTGAGCCAGGAACATCCTGTCGTCATATCAAAATTCATCACAGATGCCAAGGAGATAGAGATGGATGCTGTCGCCAAGAATGGCAAAATTGTAGTGAATGCCATAACAGAGCACATTGAGAATGCAGGCGTCCATTCTGGCGATGCCACCATAGTGATGCCGCCACAGGCGCTTTTCTTTGACACAATAAAGAAAGTGCACCAGGTTTCAGAAAAAATAGCGGCCCACCTTGACATAAATGGGCCATTCAACATACAGTTTCTTGCGAAAGACAACCAGATAAAAGTTATAGAATGTAACCTTCGTGCTTCTAGGAGCTTCCCTTTTGTGAGCAAGATCAGTAAAATCAATTTCATCAATGCGGCAACAGAGGCTATGCTTGGGCTGCCTATCAGCGAGCCAGGATCGGCAAAATCCACTCTGGAGCTTGATTATGTAGGCTGCAAGGCGGCGCAGTTCTCATTCTCTCGACTTAAGGGCGCGGATCCGACATCAAATGTTGAAATGACTTCAACAGGCGAAGTCGCCTGCATCGGAAAAAGCCTTGAGGAGGCCTTCATGAAATCTCTCTTGGCTACAGGATTCAAGCTGCCGAAGCAGAAGACAGTGCTTCTTACTGTGGGCGGAGACAAGAATAGATATAAGATATTGGAAGAGGCAAGGATACTGCATGATAATGGCTATGTCATATATGCGACGCAGCACACTTCGATGTTCCTTAATGATAATGGAATCAAGAACACAAGGATCTTTAAGGTCTATGAGAAGCAGGAGCCAGATGTGCTATCTTTCATGATGAATGGCAGGTTTGGATTGGTCATAAATGTGCCCAACCAGTACAAGCAGATTGCTCTTGACGATGATTACAAGATAAGGAGATGCGCAGTCGATTTCAGCATCCCATTGATTACAAACCTCCAGATAGCGAAACTCCTGATAAGGTCACTCTGCACGCTGGACAAGGATAAGCTTGAGATAAAAGCTTGGCAAGAATATTAAAAAAAGAGGATTTATCTCCTCTTCTTCTTTCTTCCGCCTCTGACCATCTTGGCTCTTGAGATGTCTCCCTGCTTGTCTACGAAGTAGAGCCATCCATTCGCCTTCTTAACTCCAACTTTTGCTACTTTTTCTGCCATTTTTAGTACCTCCCCGACGTATTATCTTGATTTCTTTGACGAGCTTCTTTAAATATTTTATGTTTGTTGGGATGAATATCTGGCAAAATCCAAGATTTATCCTAACCACCATCAGAAATTCCACTGGAATTTCCGAGGTCCGAAAACAACAAAATTATTAAGCAGCGAGGCACAAATGGCATTTATGTGGAAGAAAGCCATAATGGGAGTAGAGACGTTGATACTCTTCATCGCGATGATCCTTGTGGCTGCCGTCGCTGCCGGAGTCCTAATAAGGACGGGTGATGTGCTCCAGCAAAAAGCGCTTGCGGTAGGAAGCCAGACGAGCAAGAGGGTGGCAGAGGTGCTTGATATCAGCAGGCTTATAGCTTCTGACGGAAGTGATGGCAGCATCGAGCATTTTGAAGCAACAGTCAAGCTGAGCGGCGCCTCAGAGCCGATAAAATTTGACAGCACTTATATTAGGTTTGTGTCGAACGGCAATGCGATAAACATGAGATACAACAATGAAAGCGGCAACTATTTCACCAATAAGGAGCGCGAGTATGGTAAGATAGATTCAAATTACAAGAATCTTAGCGTTGACTTTGATGAAGATTATATAGAGGATTATGTCCGTGTCTATAATAGCACTCACCTAGTATTCAACCTTTCATCGCTTGGGCAGTCTTTCGTCAGGATCGGCGACATCTCTCTGCCTGGGACAAACATATTGACGAGCCAGGACATAGTGTTCGGCAACACTGTATATGGACAGATAAACATCACAGGCACTACTCTTGTGGCAGATGAGCTCGCTGCTTCCATGAATGTCACCATAACGCCTTCTTTCCTCGATATCGGGACTTTCAAGGTAGATTATGCGAAGCAAGGCAGCAAATTCTTCATAGGAAGGCTTTCTGATGGAGATGCTGCGGTGCTGATTTTTGAGACAATGCCCGTTTATGAGGGCGAAACCATACACTTAAGCCTTGTCATAGAGCAGGGGGTCGTCAACACAATCATAGTCGCAGCGCCTGATGTAATGATAACCCAAAACATTGCGCTATTCCCATGACTTCAAGCCAGCTTGAAGTCTACTTTCTGTTATATATAGTTGCTATGTTTTCTATGTATTGGTGAAGTAAAATGAAGAAAATTTTTGCGATATTTTTTATCATGGCGCTTCTTGCGCCAATGGCACTGGCAGACATAGCCATGCCTTACAAGTACAACGACGCTTTCGGCACAAACCAATATTATTCTGTAGTATTTGACGGTGAAGGGGAAGCCGCAGTCGCGGCGAAGCTTGTCTTCCAGAATATGGATAAGAAAGAGGTAGACACAATAACTCTTGAGATTCCTGGAAGAGCAGTAAGGATTATCTCGGTGCTGCAGGAATTCCAGGATTACCAGGACCAATGCAACAACTGGCAGGACGACTGCACGAAATATGATGGTAGCACTTGCCTGGAATACAGCAGGCGCTGCACTAATTGGTATAAACAGCCAGGCTGGCCGATGCAGTACAGCATCGTCAACTACACCCAAGATAGGCTTTCAAACTCAGTCAAGATAACTGCGAAGCTTCCGAAGAAGATCGGGCTGCAGGAAAGCACAACACTCCTTATCTATTATAAGGCTTCAGGATATGCAGAATCAACCTTTGGAGTATTTAGCTTCAATTACGAGACTATAAAATCGGGATTTGACGTAAATAGTGTCAGGGTAGCTATAAACACGCAGGATGACTTATATCTCAAAGGCGGCAAAGCCAATGTAGATTACCAGCTCAACACCGGCATCGCAGCCCTGTCTAAGGCATCTGAAAGCATACAGTCAGACTCGTTGCAGCAGTTCAGCAGCAGCATACAATGGCAGCAAGGCTATGTCAAGCAAGCAGCTGGCCTCGATCCTTGGGAGAGTTTCAAGGTTTCAGGGAAATACAGCAGCAGCTGGCTTCTATTGAATGCAGGGACAATAGCTCTATGGCTGCTGGCAGTTGCTGTAGTGGTGTTCGGTATTGTGTTATTTATAAAAAAGAGGCGGAGCGCAATGCCCATACAGAGAAAACCCAACCAGCCTAACCCTCATTTCAGGATGGCGATGATTGGCCTCGCTTCTTCAGTGTTGCTGCTTGTCCTTTGGTATCTGATAGTCAATTTTTTCAGCAACACGTGGCGCTTCGGCAACAGCGAATTGGTGGCGCCGATGGCGATCCTTGTATCTATAGTGCTGCTGCTTGCCGTATTCATCGGGCCTTCAGTCTATATGGGCATCAACTTTGGGGCAAGGTTTGGCTTCATGACCTTCGCTTATACGCTAGGCTGGCTTGTGCTGATTGTCGTGCTTACAGTAGTGATAATGTCGAGCCTGTACAGGCCGATCATCTATTATTAGGAAACTTTAAATAAAAGCAGGAGACATAGCCATTATGCCAGCATTGCTTTATTACCAGGCGAACCAGCTCCTTGCCGAGATCAAGGACAAGAAATTATTATTCCCAAGATCTGAAGAGGCAGGAAACAGATTACTAAACGTTTTGGTTGAGAATCCAATCGTTAGGCAGGGCGCTAAAGAGGGCTATATTGTCATAGGCGAATGGGAAGGGAAGCCGGAAAAAGAAGGCAGCAAATTGGTCTGGCTGAATATCGCTGATTTAGGAAGATACCTTGATGAGGCTGACAAGGAGCTTCTCCAGGATTTCAGGGAAAGCTTTGTTGAAGTCACAGCACCGACAAACGATATCATAGGCCTTGCCTCCAGAGAAGAGGCAGATTATTATGGCCTGATGGGGAGAAAAGTCTACCTTCTTGTCTTTGATGACAATGGAAGATTGATGAAACAAGAGAGAGGGCTTGCCAATGATCGGCTTCTTGTATCTGAGGATTTTAACGAGGCTGCATGCCGTGTCTTGTTCAAGCAGCTAGGCATCATAGCAAATCCTACCAAGATCAAGGAAGGCACAGTCTATGACGAGAAGCTTCGCGTCAATTATGCGATATTCAAATGCTTCCAGCCCCATATAGAATCTAAGGATTATATCAGCTTTATAGAGCTTAAGAAGTCAATAGAAGCCAATTCGGGTCTTTTTGATGATGAATCTTCAATTGTCTTCCAGGAGTATCTTAAAGGGGATGCAAAGAAGGTGAATTCTGTCGACTTCAAGGTTGTGCACAGAAGATGAAAGTCATCATTGTTACTGGCACTCCAGGCACAGGGAAGAGCTTTATAAGCCGCCAGATGGCAAAGAAACTGGGTTATAGCCATATTGAGCTTTCTAAATTTGTCAAAGAAAGAAGGCTTTTTGACCGCTTTGACAAGGCCAGCAAGAGCTATGTTGTGGATGAGAAGAAGCTTGTGGCGGCATTAAAGAGATACTTCAAAAACCATCTTAGCAAAGGCTTCATTGTTGATGGCCACATGTCTCACTTTTTGCCAACAAAAATAGTCAATAAGGCAATTGTGTGCAAATCGCCGTTGAAGGTGATAAAATCCAGGCTTAAGGCCAGGCATTATTCAAAATCCAAGATCAGGGAAAACCTGGATGCAGAGATCTTCAATGTCTGCTATGAGGAAGCTCTGGAAGCAGGCCATAAACCTATAGTTTTTGACGGCAAAAACCTGCCCTCACTGCTGAAGAGGCTTAGGTTGTGATCTGTCCTCTATACTCCTTACTGTCCTTCTATAATCTCCTCTATTATCCCTCTATGTCTAACCTATCTTATTAAGCCTTTATTCAAAAGCCTCTCCGGGCCCAATTTTCTCCTCTATAGCTGCCTCGCCTTGCTTAAAACCCCTCTAAAAGCATGACCAATCCTTTTCCTAAATCTCTCTCTGCACTTTTTTTCTCAATCTTTTTTGTAACCTAAGCTCGCGCAAGTAATCATAAAAGGCCGTCCTTCCGCACAATTTTTTTTCATTCACGATTATTTTTTCAATCTGTTTTGTGCTCAGATCACCATTTTCATTCACTTTCAAAATCTGTTCAAGGATGTATGCTTTTCGGTTCGGGCGGACTGCTTCTAAGACACGTTTTTCGAACTGAGTTCTCGTCGATAGGACAGGTTCGGACTTAGGTTCGGACCAGGTTCGGACTGAACTAGGCGGACTTGCCTTTAGAGCATTGATTTCATGCTCCAAAGCCGAAATTTTCTCAAGCAGATCATGGTCGCGCTTGTGCAATTCGATAAGATTCTGCGTGGCTTCCTTGAAATACTTGTGCAGCTCAAGGCTGTTGGTGTGCAGGAACTTGATCCAGCTGTTCAGGTTCTCAATATCCTTCTGGGTCAATGAGACGTGGCTTTTGTGCATGTTTTCCATCTCAAGATGCCTGCCATGGAGGTGAGAAGTCCAGCCTTTAAGCTGGTTTATGTCGTCGTTAACCTTGTTAAAAGCCATCTTTAGGTTGTTATGGAGCCTTATGAGCTGATTGTCCTCTTCCTTCTTCCTAAACCACATATTTGCCACCTCGTCTATTCTTTCCAGTAAAAAGTGAGACATCCTGTCTCATTCCAGCACTTCGATATTGTCTATCTTCCCATCCCCATCAAGGTCAAAGCCCTCAATCACCGTTGCCCATGACTTCTGGCCGGTGTAAGTCTGCAAAATCTGTTTATGGTTCTGGGTCAGGGCCATGACTGCAGCTTTCGTCCCAAGAAACCTGATCCCTGCTATCACGAGTATAGATGAGCTTGGGAAGTGAGGATTAGGCACTTTGGCTATTATGCCGATGCTGTCATTTGTGTACTTTTTGCCTGTCTTCTCCGAGATGATGCCCCATGGCTTCTTGTCAGAGAACCTGACAGGGAGCAGACTGTTGATCTCAGACATCACGATATTGGTCACAGGGCCGCCAAAGATGACAAGATTATTGTCCATCTCTTTCTCCCTTTTTACGTCCACGTCTAACATGACAGCAAAATTGTGAGGATTCCTGCAGAACTGGCCCAAGAACATACCCAATTCTATGGCATAATGGCCATCTCTCGCATATGCCTTGAAAGGCCCATGAGGATCAGGACTGCCGACGACAAATCTGGCATTGAAGCCCGCGTCCTTGATGAAAGGATTGAGGAAATTTGCCAGGCTCTTGTCCATCTCTATAGACTGTGAGAATGGCTTCCATTCAGCGTCGAAGCTCAGCGCAAAGTTTGCCGCCTTCGCCCTGAATTTCTTCGCTATCGTTCCCCTTACCTCTTTTCTCTCGACGATCTCAATAAAATCAGCTGAAGCGAGGTTCGCTATGTGGTAATACACTTTCTGCTCCTTTAGCTTCAATTCTTTCGCTATCTGCGCAGGATACATAGATTTAGACGACAAAAGCTTCAATATCTTGAGGCTCGTCTCATGGCTTATCTCCTTCAATGACTTTGGATTCTCAATCAAAATGGCCTTGCTCGCATGTCTTGAATTCTTCTCCTCCTTGACGATAAAGCAGTCCATCATTATGATAAAATTTGTATTAATTTAAATTTCTTTCTATTATTATGAATATTTTCATAATATTATTAATTTTTTTAATATTACTCTAAGCCTCTTTCAGATGAATAAAGCTGTTTTTCTGCTAAAAACATTTATTTGGCCTTTAATCTGCTATTAAGAGGCTATAAACAAGTAAAAACCATTTTAACTATGGTTTTTTTCGGAATTAAGCTTATTAAGATAAAGAAAGCCCTGTCTTGTATGATAAAAAAAGCGGTTATAATGGCTGCAGGGAAAGGCATAAGGATGATGCCACTGACAGAGAACTGCCCTAAAGTCCTCGTCAAGGTAAATGGCCACCCTTTCTTGTATTACTTGCTGGAGCATCTTAGGAAAGCTGGTATAGAAGAAATTGCCTTGATAGTGGGCTACAAAAAAGATATGATAAAAGACTATGTAAGAAAGGAAGGCATCAAAGCAGTTTTGATAGAGCAGGAAGAGCAGCTCGGCACAGGGCATGCTGTGAAACAAGTGCGCAATTTTGTGGCAAATGATGATTTCCTTTGCCTCGCAGGCGACCATCTCTGGAGCTCCAAGGACATGAAAGCAGCCATGAAAGATGACGGCTTTTGCTATGCAACTGGC
>JAGVOV010000100.1 GCA_020052545.1 archaeon
AAGGAATAAAGAACTACATTGCCCAAAGCAACAGAGGAGCTAGGATTCAAGAATCACTCAACAGATACTCCGCCCTTTAGGGCGGAGAGGTTTATTTCAATTTTCATAGTAAGATTATGGAAGAAGTATATGTCGTCAATGAGGACGATGAGCCTATACACAAAGTGACTCTCAAGCAGTGCCACCGTGAGAATATGCTCCATCGTGGTGTCATCCTTATGATATTTAAAGGCGATTCTGTCTTCCTGAGACAGAGGACAAGAAGCGAGGAAGAGCCAGAAGCGTGGGAGCTTCCTGCTGCCCATCCTACCGCGGAGATTGCCTATCTTGAGGCTGCAAACAAGGAGCTGCAGGACAATCTCTTCTTTGAAATGAAGATGCCCAAGCTCATCATAAAAGAGATCATGAAAACCAAGATCTTCACCAATCATTGCTATATGTTCGTCAAAATATTCAAGATAGATTATAATGGAGAATTCCAGATTAACACAGAAAGCGCCATGAACGCGAAACTCATTCCAATCAACCAGCTCATCAAGCAGGTTTATGAGAGCCCGGACGACTTCAGCAGGGTGACGATGCAGGTCGTTCAGGAATACAAAAGGAAAGCTCCTAAAGCTTAACAAAATTTATAAACCCCTTTCCCATACCAAGCTTCATGACATATTCTAAGGAAATGGATGCGGCTGTTGAGGCTGCGAAGGAATCTGGCAAGATACTTATGCAGCTCTATGGCCATACTAAAGCCCATTTCAAGGCAGACCACAGCATCATCACGAAAGCTGATCTGTTGACTGAGAAGAAGATCAAGGCAATATTGTCGAAGCGTTTCAAGGACTACAATTTCTATGGTGAAGAGAGCGGCATGGGAAGGAGAAAATCTCGCTTTACATGGGTCGTCGATCCGCTTGACGGCACGACAAATTACACGATCAAAAATCCGTTTTTCTGCACTTCTATAGCGCTGGCAGATGAAGTCGAGCCAGTGCTCGGCGTCGTCTACAATCCCGCGACAAAAGAGCTTTTCACCGCGCAGAAAGGGAAAGGTGCTTTTCTCAACGGGAAGAGGATGCATGTGTCGAACAAGGCAGCATTGCAGGAAAGCCTGATGACATTCTGCCACAGCAACAAAGGAGACTCTCTTGCGAGGATGGTGTCGATATTCGGCAAGCTCAAGCACAAGACTCAGCATTTCAGGCAGATAGGCGCGGCAGCCTTGGAGCTTTCTTATCTTGGGGCAGGCCGCGTCGAGGCTTTTGTGATGCCCGGTACAAATCCATGGGATGTCGCTGCTGGAGCCTTGATAGTCTCAGAATCTGGCGGAAAAGTCACGAATTTCAAGGACAAAGGCTTTAACATAAACAGCAATGACGTCTTGGCCTCCAACAGCAGGCTGCACGATGAGCTTCTTAAAGTGATAAGTGAGTAAGAACGATAACTAAAGCTGATTCTTTCAAGAAGCACTAAATTCCGAATCCTTTCAGGAAAAAGCCCACAAGATATGCTACTAACGCAGCTAGGCCGCCGACAAGCAGCATCTCAACGCCGTTTCTGAACCAATTTCTTTTTGTAACAATTGTCTTTGCAGCACCTACAGTGAAAAGCGCTGTCCCTGTCAATATTATTGACATCGTGAACACATAAGGCCTTGTAGCCGGCAAGAAATATGATATGACGAATGACACAAGAGGGATGAAGCCAACAACAATAAAGCTTATGAAAGTTGCGGCCGCATTCTTTATTGGCTCATTGTCTGGCTCATTGAGATTGAGCTCTTCTTTGAGCATAGTGTCAACCCATATCTTCTTATCCGAAGTTATTGTCTCAATAGCATGCTCCAGCGCTTTTCCTTTGAAGCCCTTCCTCATGTAGATCTGCCTTATCTCCTCAACTTCTCCCTTCCTGACATGCTCTATCTCCCACTCTTCCCTTTTCTTCTCCTGCTCGAAATACTCTTTTTCTGATTTTGAGGACAGATAATTTCCTGTCGCCATCGAGAAGCCGTCACCGAAAAGGTTGGCCAGGCCAAGTATCAATGCGATGCCAGGCTGGAGGGAAGCACCTGCTACGGCCGCGACAACAGCGAAAGTGGTTATTGTTCCATCCAATGCCCCATACACAAACTCGCCGACATATTTGCCGCCGAAGCTCTGGCCATGAAGATCCTTCTCTATCTGCTCTTTCGTATGGGCCTTCTGGCTCGCAGAGATGTCTTTCTTGTCATAGGCAGCTAGCGCCTTTTCAACCCTTCTGCTTATCATAATACTATCTTTGCCGAATTTCTATAAATATGTTTGGTTTGAAGTCATGGAAAAGAATAAATACGAACAAGAACATAGATATTTTATGACCCCGTTAGAAGCGCTGAGGCCCACTAGATGGAAGACCATAATATTCATCATTGTGTTGGTTCTATGGTTTATGCTCCAAGATTATTCTGCGCGTTATGGCCCAGTCTGTGATTGTCGTGTGATCAAGGATTTGACATGCACTAATTATTACAGATACCTTGCCATACCAATGAGCTGTCAGTGCGGCTGCACACAACTTTCCGTAGTAACAAATCAGTATTTTATCCTGCTTTTACCAGGCATCATAACCTACCTAATCTATTCAATTGCCCAGTATATAAGAAACAGAGAATCAAATCTTACTTAAAACAACAACAACCTCAATATGCCTAGTGTAAGGGAACATATCGAATGGCTGCACAGTCTCAACATTGTAATTCTTAAGCTCTTTCAAGTCCCTGACTAGCGTCCTAGGGTTGCATGAGGCATAGATTATTGTCTTGGCGCCAAGCTTGTTTATCTGCTTCACAATGTTCTCGCAGCCAGCCCTCGGCGGGTCCATTATTATCTTGTCAAATTTCCTCTTCATGTCCTTCAGCCTGTTTTCCACGCTGTCAGCCGAGAAGTTGGAGTTCTTGACATTATTGGTTTTGGCGTTCTGCTTCGCGTCCTCGATCGAGCTTTCGCTCTCATCAATGCCCTGCACTTCCGCGAAAAATTTCCCCACAGGGATTGAGAAATTTCCTATGCCACAATAGAGGTCGAGCAGAGACTCTGTCTTCTTAGGCTGTATATGCTGCTTGATGAATGCAGTTATCTTTTCATTTATCTCAATATTTACCTGAGTAAAAGAGCTGAAGCTTGACTGGAGAAGCGTGCCATTGTTGACATACTCTGCGACGAATTCGTTGTTCAGTCCATTGACTTTCTCGCCAAGGAAGACGATGTTCTGGAACAGCTCGTTGCCGTCAAGGAATTCCCTCATCTTTTCGACGAAATCCTTGTCAGAGACACCTTCAAATATGCAGATCACCTTGTTGTTGGAGTGATTGAGCTTCAGTTCCACGCTCAATTCAAGGTCTTTGTCGGCTTTTGAGAAGAAATCCCTGAGCAGCCTGATCGCCTCATTCAATCCCTCATTGAGGAAAGCGCATGTTTCAACATCAACGATATCATGGCTCCTGTTCTTCAGGTAGCCGAAATTCATTTTCTTGCCTGCCTTCTTCAGCCTGAGCTTTGTCCTGTCCCGGTAAGCTTTTGTTTCAGAAGCGACAACATTCTCCACCTCAAGCCCTCTCAACACATTCTCCACCATCTTCTGCTTGAGCTCAAGCTGCTTGTCATACTGGATATGCACAAGGTCGAATCCGGGCAGCTTCTCGTCCTTTTCTGCCTCTTTCCTAGACTTTGATGCTTCTAATATCCCGATAAGCTCGGCCTGCCCAGTCAGTTTCTTTATGGCAAGGATTCTGCATCTCACAGTCTCTTCAGGTATCGTGCCTGCAACAAAGACTGAATAGAACTTCTTGCCTTCATAGTGCTTCCCTACACCATTCCCGTCCAGCGAAAGGAACTCAATTTTCAGTGTTATGATATCATCCACTTTCATAAGATGCCGGTAAACTCGCTGATTTATTAATACTATGCAAAAACCTTAAAAACCTATATTAGAACCTCCACTTTATCGGGGCTGTAGCATAACAGATTTTTCAAAATGTCGGAAACAATGTTTCCGAGCACCGTCGAAAACCTAGGTTTTCGAGGAATCTGGTAAAAACAGGTAGGTTAGCAAAGCTAACCCACAAAACAAAATCAAATTGGGGCTGTAGTGTAACTTGGTATCACAGCAGGTTCGGGACCTACTAATCGGAGTTCAAATCTTCGCAGCCCCATGATATCCTCATTGAATAACGGATAAAATCGGGGCTGTAGTGTAACTTGGTATCACTTACCCTTGGGGTGGGTACGATCGGGGTTCAAATCCTCGCAGCCCCATTTTTCTGCTCAATTTCGGGCCGAGCGGAGCGTGGGCCCTTTCTTGGTGCAGCTTCTGTTGAAGCAAAGCTTCAACAAAGTTGAGCTCTGCTCAACTTCT
>JAGVOV010000033.1 GCA_020052545.1 archaeon
AAGGAATAAAGAACTACATTGCCCAAAGCAACAGAGGAGCTAGGATTCAAGAATCACTCAACAGATACTCCGCCCTTTAGGGCGGAGAGGTTTATCTTTCCCGCTCGCCGGCGCTGGATGCTGGAAAGGCTAAGGTGCTGGAAAGATGCTGTCGCTGGTGACTGCTTAGGATTGATGAATTAAGTCACTAAAACCTCACCCCGGGAAACTATCCAATAAACCTCCCTTACCTTTATAAAGCCATAAACCATACCCAACCTATAGAGGTAATCAAAATGAAACCATTCAACAAATTCAGCAAAAGCTCAAAGTACGGATCAAAGTTCAGCGGATCAAGCCATAAGTCCTATGGCTCAAGCCCTAAGACATACGGCACAAAAAGGTTCAGTAAGGATGACGATGAAGAGAGCAATTTTGACAGGTTCAGCGCAGAAGGGAGAGGAAATTCAGAAGGAAGAAGCGCTGATGGAAGAGGAAAATTAGAGCTGCACGAAGCGACATGCAATGAATGCGGAAACAAATGCGAAGTTCCATTCAAGCCTACAGGCAACAAGCCGATCTACTGCAGAAGCTGCTTCAAGAAGAGAGAAGGCTCTGAAGATTTCAAGCCAAGGTCTAGCGACAGAGAAGGGCCAAAGTTCGATCCAAGGCCAAGATATGGCGATTCCAGGCCAAGAAGCAACTTTAGGGATGCAGAGCCAAGGAACTGGAATGATGATTCAGGGTCAGAAAAGCCAAGGTCAGATGAGCTTGACAAGATCAACAAGAAGCTTGACAAGATCATGAAAGCTCTGAAGATTGAATGAAGACTTTCCGAAATTTCTGAAAGAAATCTCACACTCACTGGACAGACAGCCGTGAGATTTATAAACTAGCGAGCTATAGCTGCATTGATGGAAAAAGGCATAATAACAAAGCTGAAAAAGACTTTTGAGGATTGCGTTAACGAGGCAGATGGCTTAGAATTCTGGTTTGCGAGGGATCTGCAGAAGCTTTTAGGCTATGACAAATGGGACAATTTCATCAATGTCATTGAAAAGGCAAAGGTCACCTGCAAGAATTCTGGGCATGATATAGAAGACCATTTTCCCGGCGTCAGGAAAATGGTCGATCTTGGCTCTGGCTCGAAGAGAGAGATAGAAGATTTCATGCTCACAAGATACGCCTGCTATATCATCGCGCAAAACGGCGACCCAAGAAAAGAAGAGATTGCCTTTGCCCAGAGCTATTTTGCTATCCAGACGAGAAAGCAGGAATTGATAGAGCAAAGGATTGCGCTGATTGAAAGATTAAATGCGAGGCAAAAGCTCACTGCTTCAGAGACTGAGCTATCAAAGCTGATCTATGAACGGGGCGTTGATGAAGACGGATTCGCAAGGATCAGGAGCAAGGGCGACCAGGCATTATTTGGTGGCTTATCTACATCAATCATGAAAGACAGGCTCAAGATACCAAAGAACAGGCCTATGGCAGACTTCCTGCCAACAATCACCATAACGGCGAAGAATCTAGCGACAGAGATAACAAACTTCAACGTAAAGAAGGATAACCTTGAAGGCGAGCATAAAATAACTAAGGAACATATCAAGAACAATTCTGATGTGAGAAGCCTGCTTTCAAAAAGTGGGATAAAGCCTGAGGAACTACCGCCGGAAGAGGATATAAAGAAGCTTGAGAAAAGGATAAAGGCTGATGAGAAGAAGATGGCAAAAAGCCCAGAAAAACGCTGACGCTAGCCACGTGGATTGATGGATTAATCGCTAAAATTCAAGAAATCTTCTGGTGTCATTATCCTGATTCTCCTAAATCTTCCAAGCTTCAGAAGATGCCCGTCCTGGCTTATCAAGAACGAAGCCTTCCCGGCAACTGCAGCATCAAGGAACTTGTTGTCTTCTGGATCCTCAATGACAGAAAACTTCTTTGAAGGCTTCACCATCTTCGCCATCCTTAAAAGCTTAAAGGTCACAGACAGAAGTTCCCTCTTATAAGCGGCTTTCTCGACTATCTCGTCGCTCTCAAGAACTTTATGATATTCCTCAATGATGGCCACAGACACTATCAGCTGATGCTTCCCGGAAGAGACCTGCTTAAGAACTTTAAATGAAGCGCCTTCCCAAAATGTTCCAGAAACCAGCACGTTTGTGTCAAGTACTATTTTCGTCTTCTCAGCCTCTCCACAAGTCCAGGGACTTTGGATTCAGGTAGCTTCTTCTTTGCTTCTCTCAAAGGCTTTGTGATTGTTTCCCAGCTCATATCCTGCACCTTCTTGACAAGCAGCGTTCCTTTATCGAGCAGGAAAAGGACCTTCTCCCCTTCCTTGAGGCCCATCAGCTGCCTCATCTCGCTAGGTATGGCTATCTGCCCTCTGCTGCTCACTGTCCCTATCTCTATGGATTCTGGCATATCTTATTTACAAGACTTATCTTGTATTTATATTTTATGCCAAAATCAGCGATTCCATGATTTTGGCTATTCTTAAGCTTTGCCCAGTAATTTGCGGAGATCCTCCGGAATTCTAGAATAACCAGCTCACAAGCCAATAGACAAGTTGCCGTAACCTATAAATAACCGCTGAAATGTTGCTGTCAGGACATGGAAATTATTATAAACAAGGCAAACTTTAGCTGGTTCAACCATGACAGACCAGCGGAGGAACAAAATGAAGAGGCTAAGAGCTGAAAATAAAGCTTTAAAGGAGACGCTGGAGATTATGACAGACAAGAAAGTCATGGATGACATAAAGAAATCGCTTGAAGAGATAAAGTCAGGCGAATTCGTCAGGCTTTCGGACCTCTAGATGTACGAGGTAATTCTATCGAAGAACTTTTCTAAGCAGTTCTATAAGCTGCCGAAAGCCATCCAGGAGAGGACTAAAAAGATATTGGAAAAGCTGAAGACAAGGCTTCTTGGCGATATGCTAAAAGGCGATCTTCTCGGCTTCTATTCAGTGCATTTTGAGAGCAATAAATACAGATTGATCTATCACAAAGCCGATAATGAGATAAGAGTGCTGGTCCTGCATGTGGGAAGGAGGACAGATTCATTCTACGAAGATTTCAAGAGAGAATTGAAGAAGGGCATGTAAAAATGACGCTGGCCACGTGGATTGAGGAAGTCAAGAATCAAATCTCTCAATTCTTGATTGCTATCGTGCTGGGGCTTCTCCGGCCTAAAATAGGCCCGTTAAAGACTTGAAAACCGGCTTCTTTCAGATTATTCCTGACAAACTTGGCGTAGCTGTAAGTGGCAAGCTTGGCTGAAGGCTTCATCTTAGCATAGATGTCTTTGAAAAACTGAGCAGTCCATAATTCTGGAACCTTGGCCGGGCTGAATGGCGCGAAAAAGACATAATCAGCCTGTTCTGGAACTGTAAGTATTGTCTTTCTTGCATCACCGAAGACCATGATTAACTTTACTCCATCCTTCTCATAAACGTTGTTGCCTTCAAAATAGCCTTTGATGAATGCTTTGATGTGATGAAAACTCTTGAACTCAGAATCAATATCAAGTATCTCCTTCAATATCTTAGCATCATTCTCGAAGCAATAGACAGTAAAAGGACCAGCATCTAAAGCTGCAGCAGTGCTGTAACCAAGGCCGAAACAGACATCAAAGATGACCTTGCCAGGAATAATTTCCAAGGCCTTGACATATTTCTCTATAGCTTCCTGCCGGGCTCCGGCCTTTGTGTGATAATTCTCTCCAGCAGCCTCATTGTAGAAGGTTATTGAGCCGTCTTCAGTCACAATCTTGTCCATAAGATGAAGAAAGGAAGCAGGTTTAAAAGAATTATGGAAAGGTGCTGGTGAGCCACTTGGATCGAAAATTTATAGAAAAAATAATGATTTTCCTAGATCGGATATATAATCATGCTTACGTCATTTATTATCATGGGCGTGGAAGTCATGACACTGGACTGGCTGCCAGCTTTCGGGGTTATTATGAAGCTTATCTTCTCATCTTCCCTGACGCCTCTGGGAGCCATCATGCATATCCTGACGACATCTCCCCTGACTATGTAATCATTGACGTGGCCTGCACCATTGATCAGATACCTAACGGTGTAATTTGCCTTGTTGGGATTCGCGCCATTGGTGAAGAATCCGTTAGTGGCATTTTCAGAGCCGCCTCTTAATGTGCAGTTATATGCGGTAACATTATTGAAGCAGCACGTGCCTCTGTAATTCATTGAGGCGCTCTTGTCTTTCAGCGTCAATGTTACAAGCGTCTCGTTCAGCTTCATCGCTTCGGCCCCTGGA
>JAGVOV010000185.1 GCA_020052545.1 archaeon
AAAGATTATCAAAACCTTTGCCAAAATGCTGTTTATATCCAAGATATCTTAATTCTGGAAAGCATCTTCTCAATTGTATTGAAGTGTTGCCTTTCAATTTGTGAATAATCTTGAATGGCGTTACTGTTGGCTTTGCACCTACGAATAAGTGCAAGTGGTCTGGCATAATCTCTAACGCTAGATTATAAATGCCTAATTCTTGGCATTGTCCATCGATTATTGCTTTCAGGACTTCTTTAACTTTATCCACAAGCACAGGTTTTCTGTACTTTGGAATCCAAATAATGTGATAATTGATGTTGTATTTGCAATGGTGAGATGTTCTTACCGTTGCGATTTTGCTTTCAATCTTGTGCACTTCTGGATTAAAGTGCTGATATATGTTTTTAGTCATTGCGACCACCTCACTCTGGAGGTGGTTGCTTGTATCGTTAGGGGTTCTCGTTAGCGAACCATACATTAAACTTTTAGCTGATAAGCGACCTCGTAAGAGGGAAAAGTTTAAGTAAAATGGTTTGCGTGAGAAACCCCCAGCTTTAGCTGGATTTATTTTGGGAGTATGTCATTTTTCTTAGAAGAAAAAGATTGCGTCCCTCGGTCTAAAGACCGAGGTCAAATCGACCGATTAATTTAAAAATTTATCTGAAATGGAAAGCTATTTAAAAAACGCAGAAATCTTTTGGATTATGGAAGCGATGAAAATACTGGAGAAGCTGCAGAAAAGCCCCGTCTTCATAGAATGGAGAGAAGACAACAAGGAAAGCTTCCTTTCTCACGTCTTCACGATGCTCGAGAACGGCAAGGAATTGGAATGGCAGATCGGCTATTATAACCCTGGAAACGACCAGATAGCTTCATTCACGATATTGAATGACAACATAAAGTCAAATCCCCATGAGGAGATTGTCAAGGACGAGAACAGCAGGATGCTGGAACTCGATCTCAACAAGGTCAAATTTGACCTGCCTGAGGCGCTTGAGAGGATAAAAAGTTTCAGGATAAAGAATTATTCTGCTGAGGTCCCTGACAAGACAATTGTTATACTGCAGAACCTTGAGGTAGGGACTGTCTGGAACATCACATTCATAACCAAGAGCTTCAACACTCTCAACTTCAAGTTTTTGGCCGATAGAGGAGAGATCCTTGAACACAAGAAAAATCCCATATTTCATTTCAAAGCATAATAAATAAATATCACGCTATAATTTCGCATATTGGGGGAAAATGGTTACTGTCAAGGTAAAGAAGCTCTCTGAAGAGGCTATCGTCCCTAATTACACGCTAGAATTTGATGCGGGGCTCGAGCTGTATTCTATGGAGAATTTCATAATTAAGGCAGGAGAGCGCCACGGATTTTCCACAAAGGTGGCTATGGAAGTTCCTCAAGGCTATGTCGGCCTTATCTGGGACAGGTCAGGGCTTAGCAACAAGTTCGGCCTGAAAGTTCTTGGAGGCGTGATTGATTCAGGATATAGAGGCGAAATAATTGTCACTTTGCTGAATGCAGGCGAAGATGACTACGCAATAAGGAAAGGAGACAGAATAGCGCAGATGCTGATACAAAATATTGAAAATGCAAAGATTGAAATAGTTAAAGATCTGGAAAAAAGCGAAAGGAGCGAAAGAAAATTCGGCTCGACTGGAAGATAAAGATGCAAAAAGAAGAGACACGCAAAATAAGCTATAACACAGTAAAAAACAATAAAACACTTGAAGATTTCCAGGAATCAGAGGAAGAAGAGCCTAAATAATTCTTATAATCTCTTTCCATAAAAGTCCTGAAATGTTCTCCTTTGAAAGAAGCTTGTTGTTTCTCGTGCAGTCTATCCTTGCCCAATTCTTCTGCTTGGCCAGCGCCCTGTATATCTTCCTTGTCTTTTGGAGATAAGATTTGTTTGCCTCATGAAGGTCGAGCTTCTTCTTGGTGTATAATCTTGATTTTCTCTTTTCCATCAATCTGTTCGCCAATTTGTCAGGGACATCAAGGAATATAACGAGGTCTTCCTTCGGTATCTTGAGCTGGTTATATTCTAGGTCGCGCAACCAATCTAGGAAATCTTCCCTCTTGTCTTCAGGAAGCTTCGCTGTCTGATGCGCCTGGTTGCTTATGCTGTAGCGGTTGCAGAGGACTATGAAGCCCTGCTTCAAGGCTTTCTCCATGTCATCTTTTGCCTGCATCCTGTCAAAAGCATAGAGCATTGATATTAAGTAAGGGCTCACATCGTTCAGACCGCCATATCCTCCATTAAGGTAATTGGCCACCATCTTGCCGAAGAATTTATTGTATTGGGGAAAGTCAAATAATTTGTGCTTTATCTTCTCCTGCTTTAGCTTTTTCACAAGAAGCTCAAGCTGGGTCTTCTTGCCTGATCCATCAGTGCCTTCAATAACAATTAGTTTGCCTTTCTTCATTTCAGCTCCGGATACAACGGGAATCTTGAGACTATTGAAGCGACTTTCTTCTTCGCATCTTCCTTAACACCGCTATCATCAATATGCATTAACACTTTTGAGATTATTGATGCGATCTCTTCCATCTCTACCTCTTTCATTCCTCTTGTAGTTATTGCCGGCGTGCCTATCCTTATCCCTGAAGGATCGAATGGGCTTCTTGTGTCAAAAGGGATCATGTTCTTGTTGGTGAATATGCCTATCTCATCCAAGGCTTTCTCCGCCTGCTTGCCGCCTAGGCTTAATGGACTCAGGTCTATCAGCATGAGATGGTTGTCTGTGCCGTCAGTTACGAGCTTTATCCCATTGTCCATCAGGCTTTCCGCGAGAACTTTGGCGTTCTTCAGTATCTGTTTCTGGTAGACAGCAAACTCTGGCTTCAGTGCTTCCTGGAAAGCGACTGCCTTCGCTGCTATTATGTGTTCAAGAGGACCGCCCTGCATGCCCGGGAAGACTGCTTTGTCAATAGCCTTGGCGTGCTTCTCCTTGCAGAGTATTATCGCTCCCCTTGGGCCCCTCAAAGTCTTATGGGTTGTCGTTGTCACGACATCAGCATAAGGCACAGGATCGGGATGCAGCTTTGCTGCGACAAGGCCAGATATGTGGGCGATGTCTGCCATCAGGAAAGCACCGACTTCATCAGCAATCTCCTTGAATTTCTTGAAATCTAATAGTCTTGGATAAGCGGAGAAGCCGGCAAGGAGAAGCTTTGGCCTTTCTCTCTGTGCTATCTCCCTGACAATATCCATGTTCAGTCTTCCTGTCTCTTTATCGACGCCATAATCAGAGAACGTATAGAATTTTCCGGAGAAATTCACTGAGCTTCCATGCGTAAGGTGGCCGCCATGCGCAAGGTTCATGCCAAGGATCTTGTCTTTCAGCTCCAGCAAGGCAAAATAAGCCTGCATGTTCGCCTGGCTTCCCGCATGCGGCTGGACATTCGCATGTTCCGCTCCAAACAGCTTCTTTGCCCTGTCTATGGCCAGCTGCTCGACAACATCTATGAATTCATTGCCGCCATAATATCTTCTGTTTGGCAAGCCTTCAGAATACTTGTTTGTGAGCCATGTGCCCATCGCCTCTAGCACAGCCTTGCTGACAAAGTTCTCAGATGCTATCATCTCTATGCCGTTGCGCTGCCTCTGCAGTTCGCTCATCACAGCATTGTAGACTTCAGGATCGTGTTTCAGAGCTTCAAGCATTTGTTTCCCCCATTGGAACGAGCGGCAGGCCCTTTTTATACTTTTTCATTCAGCTTCAAGCAGCTTCTCTTTGCTCGTCAATCCGGATTTTATCCTTACTTTTTTCTTCAACAGCTTTGAGAAAAACTTGATTATCTCCAAGTTTGCCTTGTTCTTGTCTGCGGGCGCCTTGACATTGACTCGGAAAGCTTTCTTTTCTTCATCGTAGCCGAGAAGCTCTGTCTTGGC
Source organism: archaeon (assembly GCA_020052545.1). Lineage (GTDB taxonomy): Archaea > Nanobdellota > Nanobdellia > Woesearchaeales > JAGVOV01 > JAGVOV01. The sequence continues at coordinate 3,882 of JAGVOV010000185.1, forward strand.
TGAGTTGGGCTTAGCAATGATTGAGATGACTTTGAGCTTGGTTAGGTCCTGCATTTGGTTTGTAATGAGTTGTTTATTTTTATTATTTATCAATTATTTCCAAAATCCTCGTGTTTTCCAGCAAAGTTTTCAATTGTCCAGCAAGTCTTCTGCATGAAACAAAGCTTTTCCGGCTTTCTCTC
>JAGVOV010000139.1 GCA_020052545.1 archaeon
AGAAACATTTATATACTAATATAGCTATTTGTAACACTGGTTAATAAAGAGGCTGTATGAAAAGAAACATCAAGTTGATTTTGCCGTTATTGGCCTTGTTGCTATTATCTTCTGTAGCTTTCGCCGACATAAGCATCCTGACTATCCGAGTCATCCCGATAAAGACAAGCGTGCTCTCTGGTGAGACCGCATATTACACTTTGGAAATAATCAATAGCATGAACACCAATGAGGATTTCCTGATAAAGACGCCGGAGCTTGAATGGACGCTTGATACCATCCCGGAAAACAATTATTTCTTCACTGTCTACAGAGATTCTGTGAAAAGGATCAACATTTCAGTGACTCCAAGAGGAAAACTCAATCTTGGTTTCTATAGGCCTGTGCTGAATGTCGAGCGCTTCAAGACTGGCGACATCACCAGGCTGGGCCTGGACATAAACATCAAATCCGGAAAATCAATGGAATTTCTGCCGAGCCTCAGGGCGACATTGCAGATCCCTTATGAGATTGACTCAAGAAATGAGATGAAGTTCTCTGTTGACATGGAGAACCTCAATCCGAGAGACTTGCAGAATGTCAGCCTGGAGATAAAGAGCAAGTTCTTCACAATACAGAGGACAGTCAATATATTTGGGAATGAAAGGAAGAAAGAGGAATTCTCAGCAGTCCTTGATTCAATTAAAGATGTGGGCAAGGACACAGCAAAACTAGAAGCATCTGTTGTCATTGGTAACAGGACATTTGTCTTTGAATCGGTGGCGGACTTCAAGATAATAGATTATGCGAGCCTTGACCAGCAGACGAGGATAGAATCAAGCTTCCTCAAGACCAATTATATAATAGATGCCACAAATAACGGCAATGTGAACAGGGAATTTGAGTTAAGGCAGCCAATGGGCTTCTTCAGGGGCCTCTTCACTTCCACCGATCCGAAATCAGACACACTTAAGACTAATGAAGCGAATTATATGCTCTGGCGCTTCGAACTCGATCCAAAAGAGAAGAAGACAATAATTATGATGACAAACTTCAGGCCTCTTGGCATATTTGTGCTCCTTGTGCTTATCGTGTTTGCGCTCTATTACGCGCTCCGGCCCCCCATATTGGTGAAGAAGAGCATCGCGCAGATCCATACGACGAAAGAGGGCGGCATCTCTGAGATGAAAGTTGTGCTGCATGTCAAGAGCAGAAGCAGGAAAATTGTGGATAGCATCAAGATAATCGAGAAGATACCCTTCATAGTAGAGATAAACAAAGAATTCCATGTAGGCACATTGAAGCCGACAACGATAAGCAAGGCGACTGAGGAAGGCTCTATAGTCAGATGGGACATCACGAACCTCGACCCATTTGAGGAAAGGATCATAACCTACAGGATAAAGACAAAGCTTAGCATACTTGGAGGGATAAAGCTTCCTGCTACTGTGGTAAAATACAGGAACAGGAAAAACAATGAGGTCAAGACGACTTCAAACGTGGTGAATCTGGAGATATGATCAGCTTCATCCATACTGTGTTTGTCCTGGCTTTTGTGGCAATACTTTTCTTCCTCTCAAAGCACGTGACAAGGAAGCTCCATCTATGGGATGAGATAGGCCTTGCAGACAGAAGCTTAGTATTCCTTCTTACATTCATAATGTCTTTTCTGACTATTATCGCGATTGTCTTGATATTGGCCAGCGATGAAGTCACTTTCTTAGGGCTCTAAAGCTTTAAATAAGAACAACATTCTCTTAGTCTTATGCAAGCGGTCAGCGTAAAGGGCCTGAACAAGACATTCGGCAGCGGAAAGAATGAAGTCAAGGCCTTGAAAGATGTCTCTTTGGACATAGCTGAAGGAGAGATCATTGGCCTTCTTGGCCCGAATGGTGCAGGGAAGACAACATTCATCAGCATACTTACAGGGCTGCTTGAGAAAGACAACGGCAGCGTGAATGTGTTGGGCCTTGACCTCGACAAGGATCTAGAAAAGATCAAGGGTGGTATAGGGGTAGTGTCTGGCTTTTCCATGGTGTCTATAGATCTTACAGTCACGGAATTCCTGCGCTTCTTCGGCATGCTTTATGGCGTCAAGAATCTCGAGAAAAGGATTGTTGAAGTGATGAAGCTTGTCGGAATCTTTGAGAGGAAAGACGAGATATCAAAAGATTTGAGCTCAGGCTTCAAGCAGCGCCTTGTGATAGCTAAATCCCTTCTTAATTCACCCAAAGTTCTCTTTTTGGATGAGCCTACTGTCGGCCTGGATGTTGAGATAGCGGTGAAGGTGCGTGAATTGATATTGGAATTGAAGAAGCAGGGAACGACAATATTGCTCACTTCGCACAATCTTTACGAGGTCGAGCAGCTGTGCGACAGGATAGCGCTGATAAACGAGGGTAAGATAATCGCTTTGGGAACAATAAAAGACATCAAAGGGATGCTACGCCTGAGCACAAAGATCATTGTTGTCTGTGATGATGCCAAAAAAGCCTCCTCTTTCATAGCTAAGATGAAAGAGATAAGGAAAATTGAGATGAAAGGCAATACTCTCCACATAGAGCTTGAAGGGCGAGACACAAGGAAGATCCTGAATGCCCTCATAGATGCGAAAGTTGGCCTTGAGAGCTTCAGTCTTGTTGAACCATCACTTGAAGATGCATTTATACAGCTGGTGAAGAAAAGATGATATCCTTGAGGAGGACTTTTGCAATCGCTTATATGAATTGGATAGTCCTAAGAAGAAATTGGTTCAGGCTCTTTGATGTTACATTATGGCCATTGATACTTTTCTACAGCATAACCTTGTTCATCAGCTTCATAGGAACTGACAGGAATCTCCTTGCCATGGTGATAATGGGTATCATAGGCTGGCGCGCAGTCTATCATTTCCAGATAGAATCTTCCGTATCTTACATGGATAACTATTGGGGAAGGTTATTGCCGCATACTCTAGCTACTCCATTGAAGCTCTCAGAATTTGTCATCGCGAATCTGTTGATGGGCTTGCTCAAGTTCATAATAGTGACAATCATGTATTTTGTGATATCCTACTCCATGTTCTCATTTTCAGTCCCTAACTGGCCAATCTTCCTGATAGCGATAGCTTATCTTTGTTTTGTGGGTTTGGTCATTGGCTTGATAACATTCGGTTTCACCATGCTCTATCATGAGAATGCGATAACATTCTCTTTCATAGTCCCTGACTTGCTTGTCTTGATTTCAGGAGTCTATTATCCGATAAAGATCTTCCCTGTCTTCATCCAAGAATTTGTCAAGATTCTGCCTACATTCTATGGCTTTGAGCTGCTGAAGAGCATGGTCGGCTATGGAAAAGCAAACTATTTAATGATGTTCGTAACCGCTTTAGTCTGGCTGGTGATAGCGGTGCTTTTTGTCCGCTATTGCTTCAGAAAAGCAAAAAGAGAGGGGAAAAGTGGAAAATTCAACTGAATACGTCTCTGGCGTTTATGGAGAAGAGACGGATGCGGGAAGAAAATTCAGGTGGCTTTCAAAAAAGGCGATTCTTGGCGTACCAGCTACTGGTGAAAGATACATGTTCATCGAACTCTTCAGCTCGCTTGAGGACATGGAGCAGAAAGTCACCTTAAAAGGCGGGAAGCAGGACAAAGAGATGGCGCTGCTCAACGGGTGGGGCACATATACAGTTGATTGGGGCCATGGAAAATCCCTTGAGATAATGTCAGAGAAGATCCTTGTTGTCCCTGAAGACAAAAGAGAGCTATGCGTCAGACTCGGCAAGATAACTTTCGGGGGAGAGAAGTCCCCAGGGATAGTTATAACAGAAAATAAGATAATCAACATGGGTGAATTTGTCGATGGTAAGACAATACTTTCATCATTCCCTGTCAATCTCGGCATAGACATACATGGCATCTGCAATTTCAGGCCTGCCTGCGTCTACTGCGAATACGACTTTGTCAAGACTATGGAGGGCAAGAACGTGCACTTGGCTTTTGACAAACATACATTGGAGGAATATGGCCCTTTCTTCAAGAATGCTGAGCAGATGACAAATTGCTCTATAGGAGAGCCGCTGCTCTCAAAGACTGTGAAAGAGGTGTTTGAAGAATTTGAGAAGAATGCCAAGACAGTTGAGATGTCTACAAATGGCCTGCTGCTCAACAAGGATGCAAGGTCATTCCTCTCAGGAAAAAATCTACACCTTTATGTCTCCCTTGATGCTGCGACGCCCGAGACATACAGCAGGCTGCGCATCAATGCATTCAAGCAAGTGGTTGACAATGTGAGAAACCTGGTGAAGGAAAGGAAGAATAAGCTTCCTGTTGTTTACCTTGTGTTCATGCCGATGCACATAAACATGCACGAGCTCGAGGATTTCTTCAAGCTAGCTGCTGATATCGGGGCTGATGCAGTCATATTGAGGCCATTGGTAATTCAGGAGAACGTGGTGAAGACACCTGAACGCTCAGGCTATGTGTTTGAATATTCAAAAGAGATATTGTCTTTCAACGAGTTCATAAAAGTTTCAAAGGAAGCTGAAGAGTTCTCTAAAAAATATAATATCAGGCTGCTGAATCAGATGAACTTCAACAATGTCCTTGACAAGGCTATGGAAAAATCCGATGTCAAGGAACCTTCCTTGATGAAGGCAAAGAATGAGATTATAGAGGATAAGCCAAAGAAGGCGAAGCCAATCTGTGATGAGCCATGGAAAGCTTTGTACATACTTAGGAGCGGTGTGAAGCCGTGCTGCTACGGCAATGCGACGATAGCAGACATGAAAGATTATAAAGATGCATGGAACGGTCCTAAGATAAGAGAGATAAGGGAGAAGCTCGCGAAAGGGCAGCTCTCAGACTATTGCTTAGGCAGCCAGTCATGCCCCATAGTGAAGATGTATATGAAAGGCAAGCTGAAGCGGCCGAATCCATTTTATAGGCTTGCTAGATATGCCAAGAACAAGATACTCCGGAAGATTTGAGCAATCTTTATAAACATCTTCTTCAACCACTAAATTGACCTCGCCTAGCTCAACGGTTAGAGCGTTCGGCTGTAGATAAATTCGTGCGCGGACATGGCATCATGCTTAGGATGAAGCGGCAACAGCCACCGAAAGGTTCCTGGTTCGATTCCGGGGGCGGGGATATTTCATCCTGTCCAGAACGTTTTCGGTAAATTCTCAGCAAAGCTTATCAATCCTGATTTCTGAAAAACAGTAAAATATATAAATCAAGTAAGATTAATCTTACTTAGTGATAAAATGGAGATAGGCATGACAAGATTGAGCACAAAAGGTCAGATAATAATACCGCTGAGCATGAGGAAAGGCATGAAGCAAGGAGATCAGTTCATAGTGATGAGGGAAGGAGAGAGATTTGTCCTTAAGAGGGCTACTAACAGAGATAAGAGACTGCAGGAAGATCTTGAATTCGCGAGAAGAACGGAGGAGGCCTGGCAGCGGCATGACAGAGGAGAGTACAAAACCTTAGGAGCTGCTGAATTCATGAGAAGGGTTAAACTTGGTAAACTATGATTACGACGAATATTTTGCTAAGACTCTTTCTAAAATCAGCGATAAGAAATTGCTCGAAAAGGTTTCGAAGCAGTAAATAAAGTGCTCAAAGATCCAGAAATAGGCAAGCCAATGAGGTTCGGAAGGAAAGGCACAAGAGAAATATACCTTAACCCTTTTAGGATGTCATACTGCTTCATTAAAGAATCAGATATAGTGATCTTCCTAGATCTTTACCACGGAGACGAGCAATGATTAATCTGGATGCCAATCCTTACTTTTATGTCAATTCCCTTTTCAATATCTTGTGCGCGTTGTTTATCTCCTTGAATTTGTCAACGCTGCCGTTAGGCTTGTCAGGATGATGCTCCTTCGCAAGATCCTTGTAAATCTTATCAATAGTCTCTAGATCTGCGGTATGGTCAAGGCCTAATACTTCCCTTGCCTCTTTCCTCTTCTTCTTGATGTCGCGCGCTTCAGAAAAGTCATTGATGAACTCTTCTGGGCTTTTTTTCCCTTCTATTATATCACTGACATAAACATCAATGACCTTGAAGACGACATACAGGTTCTCGACATATTTGCTACACAGTCCATAGCTGTAGTGCAGATGGTTCCCGTCAGCATACCATGATGCCGATGCTGGGGATTTTTTCATGGCATTCGCCTCAAGCTCAATCTCAACATCATCTTCTGTGAGGCCGATCCTCCTTAGCGATTCCAATATCTTGTTCTTGTATTGCAGCGCTCTCCTGTTGAAAGAATCCTTCACAGTAATCAAATCAATCTCATACCCTTTAGCCACGATTTTAGTCATTTTGATGCAAACAAAACAGAATTTTGTTATGGCTGTGGGAACATCGCTTCATTTATAAAAGTTCACAATTTATGGTCCTCCACGAAAAGCTTAAAAACACCATTTCAAATATCAGGCTTATGGTCGAAGAGTTAGCATGACTTGGATGCAATACTGGGCGGGGCCTTGGAGCTTATTGAGCTGCTCTTATTTCTGTGAGTGCGTCTATCTTCCAGCCATAAAAACCATCGGCGCAGGACTCGGCTCATCAGTGACATTCATAAGAGAAGGGAAGAGCACCTGCTACCTTGGGGTTGAGGACAAATCAAGCTTCGGCAAAGTGATTGCTGCCGCAGACGGTAAGCTTATCCTAAGGATGTGCAGCAGGATGAAGTCAGAGAGCGACATATTGAGGAGGCTATTCAGGGGAAAAGTGACGCTGCAGAGCTATCTGGAATACGTCAAAGGCCTTGAAAATTATTATCCTGCCCATATCTTCGTCAAGAACCTCCCAGATTATATAGATGAAGTGAAGCTAAAAAGGAATTTCAGCAAGCTTGAGGACGCTCGCGTCTACGCTGAGCCTATGTTCTCTGAGTCAGAGCCTTTCATCCAGAAAGTCGCTGAGATTGTCGCTGCGAAGACTGGACTCAGCAAGAAGAACGTGTTGCACATATCGCACAAGGAAATGTTAAGATTCATGAAGACCGGAAAATTCCCAAACAAGAAAATCTTGGAGAGAAGAGAATCCTGTGTGCTTGTGTTCAAGAAAGGGAATCTCTCAATAGACCTAGATCTTACATCGTGGGAGAAAAAAGTCCACAAGCCGTCTGACAACCTCAAAGGATCGACAGCATTCCCCGGAAAAGCTAGAGGGATAGCAAAGATTGTTCTGGACCCAAAAAAAGATTTCATCAGGGAGGGCCAGATCTTAGTGGCAAAGATGACCCGGCCTGATTTTCTGCCACAGATGAAGAAAGCCGCAGCCTTTGTCACCGACGCTGGCGGAATGCTCTGCCACGCAGCCATTGTGGCGAGAGAACTGAAGAAGCCCTGTGTTGTCGGGACACTTAACGCCACAAAATCCATCAAGGACGGCGACGTGGTAGAAGTTGATGCAGACAAAGGGACTGTGAAGAAAATCAGTTGACCTTATGGCTGGAAACTTTAAGCAATCCCATATCTCCCAATATCCTTAAAACATCAAGCTCAACATGCGCGTCGATTGCGCCATGTATCTTTCCTTTGCTATCAATCAGATTGTAAGAATAGGTGCCATCATGGTAAGATGAATTCTCTATCCTGAATTTTTCAGCAGGATCAAGCTTAAGCGCTTGGGCTCCATGTTCTGTGAGCCTCACTGGCGCCCTGTTCGCCAATTGCAAAACTGCAGGTCCGTCAGGAAAACTCACTGCAGAGCCTGTGAAATATAGCTCCGGGAAAAGGCCTGCTTCAGACAATTCCCTGAATTGCGGATTTTGACTGACTATGCTGCTGTACATCTTAGCGTCAGGAAATTCTTAACTATTTATAAATGTTTCGTTACTAGACAGTAGCAATAACGCTTTTTCTGAAATCCGTTATTCAGTCACTCGACAGTGTAAAACCTGAAAATCTCGAAATCACCAAATTTGTTATCAAATAGGTGGCTTGTTTATACATATCTTGTCAATTTATATCTATTTAATTATGAAAAACTGTCAAGTCTAAACTCTCTTATTTATATACAACTTGTCAAAAATAGTAAGATTTATATACTTAAGCAACTCCTTACCCCATTATGAGCGTATTTGATATAAGCCAATTATCTGACCAAAACAAGTGGTGGGTAGATAAAAAGAACATTGATTCAGATTTCAAACTCTCACAAATTGAAAAATTAGAGTATAAATGGGACCCGAATATAAGACATTACATCAAGCTTGACCAAGACGTCATTTATACTATACGAGGACCAAGACAAGTAGGCAAAACAACCCTAATCAAGCTCATCATTAAAGATTTATTATATGGCAAGAATGTCAAACCAGAGAATATTTTTTTCTGGTCATTTGAAAGAAACACTGCCGAAGAACTAAATAAAATAATCCAAACATATCTAAATTGGAGGGTTGCAGAGAAATCTGAAAGAAAATATTTGTTTTTTGATGAAATCTGTGCAGTTGAGGACTGGTCCAGAGAACTGATATACTTCGCAAATAAAGGCGACTTCGTAAATTGCTCAATTATAGTGACTGGCTCACATTCAATGGATTTGAAACATTCAACAGAACTTATGCCTGGAAGAAGAGGCGGCTCTGCAGATGATCCACTAGATAAGATTCTTTTACCAATGAAATTCTCTGAGTTCGTAAAGCTTGTGAAACCAGAGTTTACAGACAAACTTTTTGATTTAGGGCTAATAAAAAAGGAAGATAAACATAAAAAAATACTTGCATTATTCGAAGGTAAGATTGACAAATCCATTGAGGATTTAATGCTTTTAAAAAAAGA
>JAGVOV010000161.1 GCA_020052545.1 archaeon
CAAGGGAAGCGATGATTTCATTGTTGATGGGCTTGTCAGATACAAGGAAAGCAAGGATGGCGAGGAAAAAAGCGTCATTGTCGAACGTGATCCTACAGAGCAGGAAGCGAAAGACCTTCTCACTGCATGGTACTTAGCTTCCTGTGTCAGGAGCAACGCAGTTGTCTTTGTGAAGGATGGCCTCACTGTCGCTCTAGGCACAGGCCAGCAAGAACGCATTGGTGCTGTGGAGCAGGCGATCGTCAAGGCTTATCATAAGGCATGGGACAGGAAAGGTTTTACATACAGTCCACTTGAAGGGGCATATTTAAGGGTCTATGATAACATGGCACCATTGGAAGGAGCAGTATGCGCCTCTGACGGCTTCTTCCCTTTCAGGGATTCTATAGACACGATGGCCTCTGTCGGCGTGACAGCGGTTGTGCAGCCAGGCGGCTCTGTGAAAGATTATGAAGTTATACAGGCAATCAACGAGCACAAGATGGCCATGGCGATAACAGCAGAAAGATGCTTCGGGCATTTTTAAGTCACCAATAAGTGGTAAAATTTATAAACACTCTAAGGTTTGTACGAAATATGGGGGAACCTTTAGTAACTGTTTTGACTCCTGTATTTAATAATCATAATTTCATAAATGAAGCGCTTGAAAGCATAGTCCATCAGAGCTACCAGAATCTCCAGATATTGGTTGTCGATGACGGCAGCGAGCCGGCAATCTCTAAAGTTCTGAGAGTCAATGATGACAGGCTCCAGATAGAGAGGATGCCTCATAAGGGCATGCCTTTTGGCTTGATAAGGAGGTTGGAGCTTGCCAAGGGAAAATACTTTGTCGTTGTCGACTCCGATGATGCATTAATTCCAAAAAGTATTGAAACAACCGTCAGAATCATGGAAAAAAATCCGCGACTTGGCTTTTGTTATGGCGAGCTTAATTTGATGGATGAGACAGGTAAAGTTTATGCGGAGCCAAGGTTTGCTTTTTACAAGAGCAAAGAAAGTTTCATCAGGGCCGCAACAGTCGGGCCTCTTAGCCCATGCAAGCACAGCAGCACGCTGATGCGCATGGACGCGATAAAGGAAGTCGGCGGATACAGGCCGGAATTCATAATGTCGCATGACACCGACCTTCTTGTCAGGCTTGCAAAAAGATTTGAATTCCATCACACACCAGAATTATTAGCTTATTACAGGACACACAGTAATAATGTTACTGGAAATATTGGTTATCGGATACGTGCAATTGTCGATCAGAGCAGGATAATCAACGAAAATATAGAAGGCTTTTTCAGGAAACCGGTGTATATAGCTGGAACAACAGCTATTCAACTGCTTAAGGTTTTTTATCATCTTTTCACAGAACATAGGTATCACAGCAATCTTGGTTCATTCTTAAGCGGCAGAAAAGAAATCGATAATCGGGAATCAATATTTTCTAACAAAATTTTCTCTAACCAGTTAGCTTTATATAGCAAACATGGTTCTGCGAATTTATGAGAGAAGACATCATCCTGGCCAAAAACATCCTGCTTTCCAACGTGAAAGACCTTTCTTATCCATACAAGCTGACGCTCTGCCTCACTTACTGGTGCAACTTCAAGTGCAAGACCTGCAACATCTGGCAGAAGCATCCCAAGGATGAGATGACGCTGCAGGACTATGAGAATTTTTTCAAAAAAAACAACTCATTCTCATGGCTGGATCTGACTGGCGGAGAGATATTCCTCAGGAAAGACATCAAGGAGATACTGCTTTTGATAGTGAAGCACTGCAGGAATCTCTATGAGCTACATTTCCCGACGAACGGCTCGATGGCGGCAAAAGTCCTCGAGTCAGTCGATGCGGTGCTGGAGAAGAATCCAAGGAATTTCGTCGTGACGATAAGCCTTGACGGCCCAGAAGAGAAACATAATGAAGTCAGAGGTTTTCCAAATAGCTTCAGGAAATGCGTTGATCTCTACAAACAGCTGAAAAAGAAAGAGAAAAGCCATAAAAATTTCCGTGTCTATTTCGGCTTCACGATGTCTGTCTTCAATGTGAATGAGCTTGATAATATGTACAAGCAGCTCAAGTCTGAAATGCCAAATTTCTCATATAAAGATATACATGTCAATATCTTCCATCATTCAGACCATTATTACAGCAATGATGATGTCGGCTTCCCGGGAGAGGAGATAATCCATAAATTGAAGGAATACCGGGCTTTGAGAGGTCCACCAAAAAACCACGTCGAGCTTCTTGAAGATTCATACCAAAAATTGGTTCCAGAGTTCATCAGGACAGGCAAGACACCGATAGTATGCGAGGCATTGTCCGGTAGCTGTTTCATAGATTCATGGGGCGATGTCTATCCATGCATAATCTATAACAAGAAGATAGGAAATATACTGAAAGAGGACCTAAAAGATATCTGGCGAAAGCACGAAACTCGTGGATTGAGGAAAGAAATCAAACAAAAGAAGTGCCCTAATTGTTGGACACCATGTGAAGCCTATCAATCAATATTAGCTCACAGCGGAAAGTTCGCAAAAACAATCTTAAAGAATTAATCAAGCCTTTTCTCGGCCTTCTTCAATGCTGTCTTTAAAAGGACAATGTTCTCTTTCCTCAGCCTTTCTATCTCAGCATCTTTTCTGGCCAGCTCAGACTGGAAAGTCTTCTTTATCTCATTGACTTCTTCTTCAGTGTAGCCTTCTTTGATCTTCTTCATTTATAGTCCCGCCAGTTATGCAGGCATGCGAGGCACTTGTAGAACTTCGTCTCGGGCTCATCTGAAGCCCTTGTCTGCACAGTATAGAAACGTGCGCCGTATTTCTTGCATTTGGGGCACTCAGCCTTAGGATCAATGGGAAGATGCTCATCATCCTTACTCGGATCGATGACTTCAAGCTCCCTCTTCTTCTCGAATTTCTCTTTGATCTCTACTTTCCCTGCGTTTGTGTAGCCGCAAGTGCAGTAAAGCTCCCCTCCTCTTGGCCTCAAAAGGCCCCCACATTTAGGACAAAACATCATTTCACCTCATATGAACAAGCCAACAAACTCTGAAAACCATATCTTAACATAGCCGAGATAAGGCAGTCTTATCCAGGCTGTGCCAGCGACAAGACCGCTAGGGATTTGCTGCTCAAAGCCGCCAGAGCTCGGATTATGATCCCCTTTGGTCTGGAAATAATAGCTGCCATTGTTTTTTACCTTTACTACCCTGTGTATTATGGGGTCGGGCCTGTAATATGAATAATAGACTATTATATCCCCAATATTTGTTTCATTCGCCTTCTTGCCTCTCAAAATTATGATATCGCCGCGATTGAATCCATCGCGCATCTTGAAATCTTTGAATTCTGATTTTGTTATATTGATATTTTCATAATAGCTGCCGCATAGCTTCCAGTAATCATCAAGATTATAGCTTTCCCTAAAGTCAAGCTGCTTGTCGCATATCCCATATTTGCCCTCGAGATATTTTATGCATCTTCCGTTCTGGTCTGCCTGAAGGCAGATAGGATAGCCGTCATGCTCCATGCTCTCTGAGACTACAGCGACAAGAGGAAAGCCTGTGTTCAATGCCAAGCCGAGGCCAGGGTAGACCAAGAATTTGATGAGGACATATGCGAGAATTATGTTGACGATCCAGCTTAGGACAGAGTCTTCCTCCCAGATGAAATACCATAACTTCCCATACCATGAGCTTGGCTTCTTCATCCTTGTTGAGGAATGTTGCCTGTTTATAAAGATTGTTAAAAATAGAAATTAAAAAAGCTCTTTCTTGAAGAGAGCAATGTCAACGTTCCACTTGACTCCTCCAAGTGCAGCAATCACAAGGCATGATGCAAAATACAGGAGCGCAAGCTCGCCCTTGTTCTGTATGGGCAAGAGGGCGCTGCTTGAATGCGCCACTATGTAGACGAGCAGCATCTCCAATGCTGCCAGCAGGCCTGCAAGTCTTGTCAGGAATCCAAGCGCTATTGCTATGCCGCCTAGGAACTCAACAATGCCTATGAACAGCATGAATCCTGTCGCCACATTTCCGCCAAGGAAGCCTAATTTCTGGGCCCCATGGAACAGGAACATGAACCCCACAAGGATCCTAAAAACAAAGTATAAGTAATCAAAATGCTGTTTAATAAATTTCTCAATTATCGCCATAATATCACCAAGAAAGGCGAATTTATGGCAGTATTTATAGCTTTCTAAAAGGATAGCAGCTTAAGCCTTATATTTATAAACAATAATGTTTTCCTTAATATCATGGCGTGCCCGAAATGCGGAAAGGAAGCGAAAACATTGTATGACGGCCTGTGCCAGCCCTGCTATGTTTATGGGAATCCAATAATCAAGAGCATCCAGGAGCCTTGGCTGCAGATATGCAAGGCATGCAAGAAAGTGAATTCCGGCAATAAGGTGCTCGGGAGCAAAGATCTTTCTCTATTGATAGAGAGGCTGCTGAGGCAAAGCACAAAATTCAATCATAGTTTCATTATGAAAAGCATGTTCCTGACAGGGCCTGTCAACGAAGAGAGCGAAAAGGCCATTGTTGTCATAGACGGCCTTGTCGATGACAAGAAGATGCAGGAAACTATTGAAGTCCAGATAAAGATAACAAGATTTGTCTGCAACAAGTGCCAGCTCCAGCGAAGCGAATACTTTGAAGGCCAGATACAGATAAGGAACCTTGAGGAGAACCAGAAAAAAGCCATGGTCGAGCTCATAACGAAGGAGATGGAGCAGGACAAGAAGAGGAACGTTTACATAACCAAGATAGAGCCGATGAAAGGTGGCCTTGACCTTTTCATAACATCACAAAAACATTTGCAGAACATCGCCCAGAGGTTGTACAAGAAGTTAGGAGGGGAGCTGAAGATTGACGCAAGGCTTTTCACAAAAGACTGGAAGACAAGCAAAGATGTCTACCGTGTCAATGCCACTATAATGCTGCCAGATTACAATG
>JAGVOV010000156.1 GCA_020052545.1 archaeon
AAGATTTTCCCTGTTGATCACAAAATTGTTCTGGCCGTCCCTCTCAAGTATGACCTCAAGCTTCCTTCCGCTCTTCTTCACAATCTGCCTTATCATGCCTGTGTCACCGAATTCCACCAGGACTCTGTCCTTTGTGGCAAGATAATAGGCAGGATCATCCCTCGAGCCAAACCTTGTGGAATAATAAAGCTCTGCATCTGGGCTGGAAGTCAAAGCAACAAGCCCGCTCTGGCCGCTCCCCAAACTGCCGAAAAATGGTCTCATCAGCTTGCCTTCATCATCCATGGAAGGAAGGTTAAAAATCTCTTTTAAATATGCTCCTGACAATATTATTCCGAAAAGAATTATTGCCTGAATCTTCTTGACTGGCTCAGGACCAAGATTCCCGAGAGCGTCCCGAACAATGTGACGTGCGCTGAAACGTCCTCCTTGAAGAAAAAGAAGGTGACAATTAGCACTGCGAAAGTCACGACAGAGACGAAAGCGGGCCTGTAGTCAAGCAGGAGCAATATTCCAAGAGCTATCTCGACTATGCCTGTGCACAGCACCCACATATCTACACTTAGGAAAGGGAGCAAAGAATTGATGTTATATTTTATTATCGTCTCCGCCATAAGCTGGGGCATGAGGAATTTCTCATAAAGGCCGAGGAAGATGAACGAGACAGCTATCCCCGTCCTCAGTATCCTGGATTTTTCTCTTCTCAAAAACATAAGGATCCTGCTTTCTTCCCAGTGCTCAAGGCCGAGCATGTCATCGATGCTTGGCTTCCCTGCGCCGGTGGCGAAGAGGAACAATGAAGCGCCAAATACTTCAAAAGTGCCAAGGAGATAGAAATTGTTGAGCAGCGCATAGACATAGAAGAACATGGTGGCGAAAGCCACAATCCTTGTGAAGAGGCCGAGGAGAAGCATGAAGCCGAAGGCTATCTCAAGCACATTGAATGCGCTGTCGTGCACCACCGGGCTTATCAGATGCGAGCCTGTGCCTGCTCCAATAAGCAGGATGCCCAGGCTGAGGCGCATCATCCATGGCACGAGTATCTCATAAGAGGCGAGCTTCGCGGAAATATTTTTTGTCTTCCAGACAAGAAGATGATTCTTGGTGTAGTGTGCGAGAAGCCAGAACGCAAGGGGCAGGCACGCTATCAATATCCAATTGAAAGGGTTGTAGAGCTCATTCAGCGGATGAGAAACCACCGTTGCAGCATCTTCTGCGCTTATGACATAGAGCGTGTGGGCGAATGCTGCCGGAACAAGGACCAGCAATAAAAGTATCCAGACACCTCTTTTCATAAGGCCCAAATTGATGCCCAAGTATAAAAATATTGCTAAGCAGATTACAATAAATTAATAAGACAGCGCGCTTTTCAGCAGCTGATGAAAGAAATAACATTCTCGATAAATAATGCGGAGCTTGAGAGGCTTAAGCCTTATTATCAGGAAGCGCTGCAGCTCGTGACAAAGAGCATAAAGGGGAAGAGCATGATAATATTGCGCCATCACGCGGACACTGACGGCTATGCCGCGGGATTTTGCCTCGAGAATGCTCTCGTCCCGATGATGAGCACAGACAACCTCCGCTATGTCTACAAAAGAGCACCTTCAAAGACGCCTTTCTATGACTATGGTGACATGCTCAAAGACCTGGACACATTCAGCGTCAGCAAAGAGTTTGGCCGCGACTGCCTCCTCATACTGACAGACATGGGAAGCGGCGAGGAAAGCACGCTCTCGCTTGAGAGGATGAAAGCAGCAGGCATAACGATACTAATCATCGACCATCATGTGATGTTCGAAGACACAGTGAAGATGGCTGACATCAACATAAATCCCCATATTGTCGGCGGCAACAGCGAGCTCTGTGCAGGAATCTTGTGTTATGAATTCGGCAGGCAGCTCACTGACAAGCTCAATCCTATCTTTCCGGCGTTGGCCACAGTCGCAGACAAGTCAAAAGTTTCCGATTACATAAAAAGATATGACCTTGAATATCTCAGGAAGATAGTGATATGCATCGAATTTGAGGCTTTCAACCTACGCTATATGGAGACTGACGCCATACTTGACCTTTTCAACGAGAAGAAGGATGTCATCGCGTTTCTCCATAAGGAGATAAGCAGGAGGATGGAGCTCCAGAAGGCTGTTGTCGAGAAGTACATGGAGAAAAGCAATGTCAATGGCATCACGGTCATGAAGCTCAACATAGAGAGCCTGAATCCATCTGATTTTTATGGAGTGAGAAGCGTCGGAATGATGTCCGGGCTTGTCGAAGGGCCGAAAGTGGCTTATGGCTATGGCGACGCCATTGTTAAGTTCAGGGCTGACAACGTGAATTTCAAGCTCTCTGACCTCATCAAAGGCCTAAAGGAGAATTTTCCTTCAGCTCTGGTGAGCGGCGGCGGCCATGACATGGCAGGCGCGATAAGGTTCCTGCCTGTGGCGAAAAATGATGTATTAGGATTCGTGGATAAATATATCTCAGGCCTGAAGCCAGACATTTCTATTGCGGGAAGATCGGGACTCTGATTCTTCGGGGTGTGCGGCCTTGTGCCGCACGGTTTTTCCCAGGTTTTTGCGCGAAGCGGAAAAAGCTGATTCCAAAAGGAATATATACTACTTATTTTATTCTTTATAATATGGACCCGGAACTGTCAAAGATAAAACAGATAAGGAAGAAGCTCGGCATAACCCAGTCTGAGCTTGCCAAGCGCGCGAATGTGAGCCAGAGCCTCATCGCGAAGGTCGAGTCCGGAAGATTGGACCCAACTTATTCGAACGCGAAGAAGATTTTCCAAGCTTTGGAGAACCTGAATGCGCATCATGAGATGACTGCCAATGAGGTGATGCAATCAAAGATAATATCTGCCTCGCAGAGAGAGCCGATAAAAGAGGTCATTAAGAAGATGAAGAAATATGAGATAAGCCAGCTTCCGGTCATCGAGGATCATAAAAGCATAGGCACGCTTTCTGAGACATCGATACTTGACGCCATCATTAACGGGAAGAGCGAAGCCATTGTATCGGACATCATGCAGGATGCCGCCCCTGTGGTGAGCAAGAGCACGAACATAAACCTCATCTCCAACCTTTTGAAATTCTTTCCTATGGTTCTGGTGGCGGAGAAAGGGAAGATTCTGGGATTGATAACAAAACAGGATTTGATAAGAAAGATCTATGAGTGAACTTCAACAAAGCCTTTCTTCAGCACCGGCTCCTTGACATAGATATCATAGCCCTTTGTGAAGCTCGGGATGATAAGTATCTTTGTCTGTGACAATGCGTGATAAGTGTCTGATGAAAATCCGAAATTATCATGGATGACTTGTGTCAATGCATCGAGGGAAAGAATCTGGCCCTTTGGCACTTCCTCTCTGACAAGCTCCCATCCTTTTGGAGCATCAAAGACAGGAGGATTGAAAACTTCAAAATAGAACATTGCATTGTCGGTCTTTAAGTAAATGACACCATCATTAATGCCTTTTAGGATATCCGGAAGAAGCTGAAAGTGAAGATTTCCCTCAACCTTGTTTGAATCAATCCTTGGCATAGATGAAGATTGATGCGCTGCTATAAAAAAGTTACCTCAAATCCTTCAATCTGCCAAAATTGTACACCTTGTCGGCGACAACAAACGCCTCAAAATTGGAGAGCTTCTGCTCCAGATATGGGGAAAGTATGTCTTCGTTCTGGATGTCGCTGCCCTCGATGGCCATGTTCATGCTGGGCAGCACTATCAAATTGGACTTCTTCCATTTTCCAAGAAGGAAGCATTTGAACTTCTCGGTCCTATTACCTTCCCTTATGCCTATTGCCGGATGCTCGTTGCCTATTATGATGGTCTTGGTTTCTTTTGGAATTTCCTTAATCTTATCCCCATGTGTAACAAAATAGTCTCCAATGATTATATCATCCACAAACCTAACATCCCTCTTTTTCGCTATCGGTCCCAGTATCATGTCATGGTTGCCTTTCACAAGGACAATATCTTTCGTGTGCTTTGCTATCAGGTCAAGTATCTTCAGCGTGTCGCGCCATTCCTGCTCGCTTATCCTGCCGAACTCATGCTTCAAGTCACCATTGATTACAACTTTGTCGGGCTTCGTGAGCTTGAGCATCTCTTCCAATCTTGCAGAGAGCTCCTTAAGCATGAAGCGAGGCACCAAGACGCCCTGCTTGTTCAAAGCTTCCTCATATCCTATGTGTAGATCAGATACAATCAATGTCTTGTGCTTCTTCAGGAAAAGGCCCAGGTCTATGATCGATGTGCCTTTCAGTATCTCCATATATGACGAGAATTCAAGTCACTTTATATTTTTTAGCCAAATGTGAAAGAATTAAGCACAAATTTAAATTTGAAGAAAAAAGAAAAATATCACTTCTTTCCGCCTTTCTTGCTGCTTCCGCATCCGCAGCCGCCGCATCCGCATCCGTCTCCCATCTTTACACCTCCTTGATTGTATTGGTAACTTTAGTTATTTATATGTTTTATCAATCCTAAGTACGTAAGCAGGAAAGTGGGTTGAGCCTTCGGCTCAAGCCCACAAAGACGAAGAAATTGCTAAGGTTTAAGGAAAAATAAATAACACTATAAATTTATCACAAGGCTTTTTGTCCTTGTCATAGCTTCTATACTGTACCTAACTCCCTGTGTTCCTATGCCAGAACTTTTCGTACCCAGGAACGGGAAATGGTCTGGGCCCCGCGCCGTCTTTCCATTTATCTGGACCGTGCCTACATCGATCTTCCTTGATATCTCTAAAGCCTTTTTTATGTCCCTGGTGAAGATTGCTGCCTGCAGGCCGTACTCTGACCCATTCGCTATCCTTATCGCATCATCCACCGATTTCACTCTTATCAATGGCAGCACTGGGCCGAATGGCTCCTCCCAGGCCAGCTGCATCTCTTCTGTCACATTGTCCACGACGACAGGGCTTATCGTATTATTTTCCCTCTTGAAGGGCGTGCACAGCTTCGCTCCCTTCTTCTCTGCGTCCTTGATGAGGCCCTCGACAAAATCTGCCGCGTTCTTGTCTATCAATGGGCAGATGTCGGCATTCTCATCAGGGCTTCCTACTTTAAGCTTCTTGACTTCTGCAATTATCTTGTCCCTCAACTGGTCTGCTATGCTATCAAGAACCAAAACACGTTTCACAGCTGTGCATCTCTGTCCGGAAAAGGAGAAGGCGCCTGAAACGATGTTCTTCGCCGCCTCATCAAGATCTGCATCCTCAAACACAATAGAAGCATCTTTGCCGCCAAGCTCAAGCTGCAACGGCTTCATTCCTGCTTTCTTGGCGATATTCAGGCCTGTCTGGGTGCTGCCAGTGAAAGTTATCATGCTGACTCTTGGATGCTCAACAAGGTAATCGCCTATCTCACTTCCCTTTCCTGTCACAGCATTAATCAATCCCGGAGGGAAGCCTGCCTTATGGAATGCCTGCACGAAATGCAAGGCAGAGACAGCGCCCTGTGTCGGCGTCTTCAGCACGACAGCGTTGCCTGCAACCAATGCCGGAGCGACTTTTGACGCAGCAAGATTTATCGGATAGTTGAAAGGCGGGATCGCAAGCACAACTCCCAATGGGACCCTGCCGACAAGCGCATATTTGTTCCTCTTGTTTCCTGGGAAGCTGTCAGAATAAAGAAGCTCGCCATGTATCCTTATGCCTTCTTCAGCGGTGTAATTGATCAGGTCGGCGCTCCTCAATACTTCATCTTCAGCGCTCTTCCTTGGCTTGCCGACTTCATGGACAAGGACTTTAACTATCTCATCCTTGTTCTCCACCAACAATGCAGCTGCCTTGTGCAATAGTTCGGCCCTCTCATGCAATGGCGTGTCTTTCCACTTCTGCTGCGCCTGCAGTGCAGCCTCCATCACTTCATCGATCTCCTGCCTTGTGACAGACTGTATCTCGGCAAAATGCTCATCATAAAGCGGAGAGAATAACTTTATCCTATTGTTGCTGCCTGAAGCCTTCCACTGGCCGTTGACCAAGTATTTGTAGGCCTTACCATCCCTTATCTCATCGAAGAATGCCATTTTTTCACCTTTGTTTCCGGCAGGCTAGCTTATATAAAAAATTATTGAATTACTTCTGCGAGAACTCCTTCAACAGCCTCTTCAGGCTCTCATTCTTGATGTTGAGCTTCTTCAAGTCCTTCTTTGCGAACCATCTTGCGAAGCTGACAATCTCATCCTTATCCTTGTTCTTCTTCGTGTTCACTTTTGTCTTCCCTTTCACTTTGCAATGGAATGTGAAGCAGGTGACTTGGTCTTTTTCATTGTCTAACTCTCTTATAAAATGCCACTCTCCCAGGGGCGCAAGAACCTCAACTGTCAGATTTGTCTCTTCCTTTATCTCTCTCTTCAGCCCTTCTACAAGGTTTTCCCTGAAGCCTATCCTGCCACCAGGCACATCAAAAAACTCTTTTCCCTTGACTTTCTGCTTCAGGATGAGAAATTTTCCTCTGCTTTCTACCAGTCCCTTGACAGCGACCTGAACGTTTGGCATACAATATCTAGGTTAGAACTAATATATTAACCTTATTCATCAATGCTTCTGTTTTGGCGCCACTCCCTAAATTCCTGCATCTTGCCATTAGTGAATTCGGGCAGCTTCTTCACCATCTCTATATATTTCATCGGCCTGCCTATCACATCCATCAAGGGTATGTAAATTGTCAGGATGCCGATTCCCTGCGCTATGGTTTTTGCCGCAAAGGGCACGAATCCTTGGTCCCTAAGCTTATAAGAAATCCAATCTCTACCGTGTTGGTAAGGCAAAAAGCTCACCGCAGTGCCTACCGCTGCAACCTTCGCCAGCTTCCATAAAGAATTTCCCACAGAGAGGCCCTTATCGTGCCTCTTATAATAATATAGCACCGTGCCAACTGTAATGTTGTTCGAAATCCATTCGCTCCAGAATGATGCCTTGTCTATGACATACTGGCTAGTTGTAGATTCGCTTACTATTGATGTGACAATAGCATTTACACCAGTGCTTACTAGGTAGCCTATCATGAATGCCTTGTTTGCGTCTTCAGCATTTAGGACAGTGTCCTTACACCAGTTATATGTTCTGGCAAGAGGCTCTCCAAGGCCAATGGCATAAAATGTCTCAGCTGCGTTCTTCTTCAGATTGCCAGAGCCTTTAAATATGCCTTCTGAAATCTGCTTGAGATCAAATCCTATGATATCGACAAGCTTGCTGGATTTAGGATGCTTCTCTATGAGGTCATCAAGCGCCATAGAATGCCGGTTTGGGCGCTAGTTTATAAATTTTATTATTACTATAAAGTGGTTAAACTATCTCCTTAACTGCCTTGTTCAAGAAATCAAAGAGCTTCTTCGGGAACCTTTTCTTCAGATCCTCTTTATGCTCTTCAAATCCGCGCAGGAACATGCTGCTGAAGTCGGCTCTCTCGCCGTTAATCAGCCTTATCATCTCTGCCACGGCCATGTTAGGGATTTTTGAGCCCTCAAGAGAGCCATAGAGCATCTCTTTCAGCTCTTCATTATCATCATCCAGCTCAAGCTTGTTCTTCTCGACATCTTTCCAATACTGCTCATAATCGAGCTTGAACTCCTCTTGAGTCTTATTGCTCTTGCTACCTATCTTGGCCAGCACTTGGCTGTGCATCCTCTTCAAAAACTCTATCTTGTCCTCTATCCTCAATATGTCGACATAGCCCTGAAGCACCAGATTGAAAGCGAAAGGGCTCGGTACATTTGTGCTGACTTCTTTCACCTTTATGTCCCCTTTCTCAATCCCTTCCACCACTAGCTTCGTGTTCTTGATGTCCATCAAATCTTCAAGCACTTCTCTCTTCGCTTCCTTAATCACAAAAAAGTCAGGATTTATCCTCTTCAAAGCGGTCAGCAATATCATGCTGCTCACTGCCTGCCTTCCTACTGTCTTGCTCCTGCCGCCATAATTCCTAAGTATCATCAGGCTTCTTGTCGCGCAGTGCCTGAACCTTCTTTTCAGTACCTCTGTCTTCTCCAGCGCTATCCCCATCACTGTCTCGATCTTGCTCGCTTTCAGCACCTTGAACACATTGCCAAGGCTTATCTGCTTGCTGCTCGCGATATAGAAGCCGTTGTCCGTTATGCCAATCTCAACATCGATATGGTTTATCCTTGAATAGATGTAAGCGACAAGCCTTGACAGGCAGTCATTCACCCTTCTGCCATAAAGCGTGTGGAAGATGGCATATCGCTTCTTGCCGTCAAAATAATGCTCGATTATTATCTTCTTCTCATTGGGCATCTCAAGGAAATCATACTGCTCCTTGAAATATTCATAGATGGCCTTGGCGCCATTGTCATCGACATAAAGATACTCATTTATGAATGACAGGACTTCCCTCTTTGTCTCGCCTTTCTTGAATCTGCTTTCCACCTGCCTCCTGAATCGGCCGATTTCATTCCCCAGGTCAAATGAGAGAGGCAGCATCTCGCTAAACCAAGAAGGCACTGTGGGCG
The DNA here is from genome assembly GCA_020052545.1 of archaeon. Classification (GTDB taxonomy): domain Archaea; phylum Nanobdellota; class Nanobdellia; order Woesearchaeales; family JAGVOV01; genus JAGVOV01. The sequence continues at coordinate 8,488 of JAGVOV010000156.1, forward strand.
GCCTGCCGCTGGATGCTGTGACTTGCGCTACTGTCCCGCGGCTGAAAAGGAATTCATAAGTCATGCCACCAAGGACAAACACATCGCCTCTCCTCAATCTTTCAAGGAAGGCCTCGTCTATCGTGCCTATAACCTGCTCCTTTATCTTCACGATGACATTTGTCTCGTCAGGGATGGTGCCTATATTAGTCATGTACAAGACACGAGTCATCTTTCCTCTCCTTCCTACCATTCCAGTCTCTTCATCATACCATATTTTTGCGTAAATATACCTGTCTTCCAAGCTTGCGAACTTGCCAGAAAGATAATCGATCACTTCCATGAAATCTTTTTTCTCGATATCATGATAGCAGTAGCTCTGCTTCACTATCTTCAGCATCTCCTTCAGTTCCATCTTGTCCTTCACCGCCATCCCCAGGACATGCTGGACAAGGACATCAAGGCAGTTTGTCGGGATGTGGATTCGGTCAATCTTCTTCTCGATCGCGCTCTTCAAAAGCACAGAACACTCGACAAGGTCATCCCTGTCCTGGACAATTATCCTACCCTTTGTCGTGTCGTGCAATTTGTGGCCGCTCCTGCCTATCCTCTGCAGGGCGCGAGCGACAGATTTTGGGCTTCCAAGCAGTATGACAAGGTCAATGTAGCCGATGTCAATCCCGAGCTCAAGGCTTGTGCTGCAGACGACAACCTTGAGCTTGCCCTGCCTCAGGTTTTCCTCTATCATCAGCCTATGGCCTTTTGACAGAGAGCTGTGATGCGCCCCTATGCCTGTGATCTTGCCCTCTTTCAGGCCGTCATCATTGTCATCTATCTTTGTGTAATTCTTTGGGAACTTCTCCTTGAGATGATGCACGACCCTTTCAGTAGCGCTCCTAGTGTTCGTGAATATCAATGTCGTCTTGTGCTCTTGAATCAATTTGTCAAGCAAAGTGTACATCTCATTGTGCATCGTCTCGTAATCTGTCGATATCAGTGAATCGACAGGGCTCAGAACCTTCAAGTCAAGCTGCTTCAAGAACTGGACATTAACAATTAAGCAATCCCTTAGCTTGTCATTCTCAAAACCAACAAGGAATTTAGCCACCTCTTCCAATGGTGCTACAGTTGCTGATAACCCTACCCTGCAGATGTATTGTGAGACTGACTGAAGCCTTTCTATTGAAAGGGAAAGGTGAGTGCCTCTCTTGTTCTCTGCCAGAGCATGTATTTCGTCAACAATCATCCATTCAACCTGCGTCAGATGCGCTGAGAACTTGCTGCTGCTCAGCAGTATCGCGAGGCTTTCTGGAGTCGTTATCAGGATATGAGGAGGATGTTTCAGCATCGCCGCCTTTTCACTTGTTGTCGTGTCGCCAGTCCTGACCGCCACCCTTATGCCAAATTTCTTGCCCATGATCTTTTCCATCTCTTCCAGCGGCTCCTTGAGATTCTTCTGGATATCATTGTTCAGCGCTTTAAGAGGCGAAACATATACTGCGTACACCTTGTCGGCCAGTATGCCTTTCTCGCTGCTGTCAATCAGCTCATTCAGCACAGAAAGGAATGCTGTCAGTGTCTTTGTCGCTCCGGTCGGAGCAGAGACAAGGATATTCCTCCTTGAGTGTATCTCCATCACACCATATAATTGAGGCAGAGAGAATTCATTGAATTTTGAGAAGAACCATTGCTTGACGATAGGATGCAGGATATTCAAAAGCTCCTCTTTTGTGTTGGGCTTCTCTTTCTCCCTTACCATGAGGAAAGCGGCATGCAGCCCAGCTTTAATATATTTCTAAAAGCCAAGAGCAACTTTTAAGCAAAACATTTTTATACATTCTTCCTTTTTGTCCAGCTATGCACGAATTAAGATTCATAAGGGAGCATCCTGATGCTATCAGGCGCGATCTTGAGAAGCGCCATGACAAGGAAAAGCTTGCCTGGCTTGATGATATACTGAAATCAGATGAAGAATGGAGAAAAGTCAAGCCCGAATTAGATCTCTTGAGGAACAGGAGGAATGTCCTGAGCGAAGAGATCAATAAAGCCAAGAAGGAAGGCAAGGACATCTCAGGCCTGATTAAAGAAGTTAAGGAGCTGCCCGACAGGATAAGAGATATGGAGACGAAAGAGAAAGGGCTGCTTGAAAAGATAAATTATATCCAGATGAGGCTGCCCAACACATTGCATGATTCTGTCCCTTTCGGCAAGACTGAGGAAGATAATAAGGTTGTGAGGAAGTTTGGGGCCAAAAAACCGCTGGAGCCATGGATGAAGGCTCATGGAGAATTGGCGCAGGAGCTTGGTGTAGCGAATTTCGATAAGGCAGCAGAGATTTCTGGCAATGGATTCTACTATCTAATGGGCGACCTAGCCTTGATGGAGCAGGCCTTGATCAGGTTTGCGCTTGACACATTGACAGCGAAAGGCTACAAATTCATTGAAGTTCCCTTTATGATGAGGAGGAAGCCTTATGAAGGCGTGACAGACCTTGCTGATTTTGAGACGATGATGTACAAGATAGAGGGCGAGGACCTTTATCTCATAGCGACTTCTGAACATCCGATAGCTGCCCTTATGCAGAACACTGCTGTGGCAGAGAATGAGCTGCCGAAGAAGTTTGTGGGCTACAGCACATGCTTCAGGAAAGAGATCGGCTCTTCTGGGGTAGACACAAAAGGCACTTTCCGCGTCCATCAGTTCAACAAGGTAGAGCAGTTCATATTCTGCAGGCCTGAAGATTCCTGGAAGCTGCATGAGGAACTGCTGAAGAACACTGAGGAGATTTTCAAGAAGCTCAAGATCCCCTTTAGGGTTGTGAACATCTGCACCGGAGACATTGGCACCGTCGCCGCGAAGAAATATGACATAGAGGCATGGGTGCCGAGAGAGCAGAAATATCGGGAAGTGGCTTCACTGTCCAACTGCACGGCATATCAGGCGACAAGGCTGAACATAAAATTCATAGACAAAGAGGGGAACAGGCAGTATGTGCACACTCTTAATGCCACGGCCATGGCAACATCAAGGGCGATGAAGGCAATCATAGAGAACTACCAGAACGCTGACGGCACAATTACAATCCCGAAAGTCCTGCAGAAATACATGGGCAAGAAAGCTTTGATAACTAAGCAATAATAATCTGTAAAAAAGAGGCTAGAATAAATGACCAAGATCCCAGCTGTAATATTCATCCTTGTAGGGGCAGGCGTCGCAGGCTTCTCATATTTCATGGATTACATGCAGGGCAAGAATTCTTTCATTATCTTCATGATTGCCGGGATCGGATTGTTCCTGTATGGCATCGGAAAACTCATCTTCAGGAAGAAAGATAACACGGATATGCATGACACGCACCTTCACACCGGAAGACACGCACAGGCCAGCCAACAACAGATGCAGCAAAGCAATCAGCCGAGGCCACAAAAATATTCCTTCTGCCCGTTCTGCGGATCGATACTGCAGCCTGGCTACCGCTTCTGCTACAACTGCGGCTCAAGGCTGAGAGATTAAGGCTTCGCGACATTCTTCCAGAGATATTTATGGTAGCGTCTGTAGCTGTCTGCAAGCTCCTTGCTCTCTATGAGGAAAGCGAACAGCTCTTTGCCGTAGATGAAGTTCACCACCTTGTCGCCATAGATACCTATGACAGTGGGGCTGCCGCTGAACTCTTTCGGCAGAAACCTGAGCTTCTCATAATGGTATTCTCTTATCTCTTTCTTCATCTCTACCCTGTGGATGTTCCACCACATATGCTTTTTCTTCACCCTTCTCTTGTTCCAGTTGGCGAAGAAGTTCGGGAATTTTCTCGGCATATAGCGCCCGGACCCTATCCAATAAGTCTCCTTGTAGTTCAACATGTCTTCCCATATGGCCTTTATGCCTTCCGCTCCGCGAAATATCTCGGCGTTGATGTCCGGCCTTGATTCATTGAATTTTGCCATAAGTACAGGGATGTCTTTCTCGACCTCGGCCTTTATCCTCTCGATCCCCGACTTCCTTTCCTCAAGGTAACCTATTATCCTTTTCGGGCTTGACACCTGGAACGTCCTCTTCCTGTTCTCAACTGAATATGAGACAAACCCCTTCTCAATGAGCTTGTTCAGGATGTCGTAGGTGTTCCTCCTCTCTATGCCTACCTTCTCATGTATCCTGTTTACGCTTCCGGAACCCAAGTCAAGCAGCGCAGAATATACTTTTATCTCCCCGTCAGAAAGTCCTGCTTTCCTCAGTGTCTCGAGAGCCATAAATCAGGATAAGGCCACAACTTCTTAAATATTGTGGTATTGTTATGATACCACAAATATTGATATACTTCGTTTCTGTTCTAACTGCTATGGGGGAACAGAAATGAAAAAACTGCTGTTTGCATTGATGCTTTTGTACTCTGCTGCGAATGCAGACGACATCTTCAAAGGAGTCAGAGGCCCGACAAAGGTGCAGGCGGATGAGAGAGTGATGCTGTCAGGGTCGAATGGCGTCGAGACTCTGGCAAACACGCTGCTGCTGAAATATTGGGACGGGAAAGAGCTTGGCCTGTTCGGTTATGGGGCGATGTCCTATAAAAGCAACAAGAATGTATCCGGTTTTTCCGACCTCACTCTAGCTGCAGGGCCGAGGTTCACGATCGGGAATTTTAATTCCATAGATTATGCAGCTGTCGTCTTGCCCATAGGCAGCGAAGGGATAAGCAATGAGAGGACCGACATGAAGATCGGCTCTTTCAACACAATGTTGTCGCAGGACAATTCTTATGGGATTGACGCTGTTGTTGAATACACAATAACTGGCGCAAATAATAAAGGTGCAAATTTACCAAACGAGCTTTACAGCTCTCTGATGATTGAAGGGAAGCTTGATGATAATCTCAGGGCTGCTGCTGGAATGACAAGACTCGATAAGGATGATGGAAAGAATCTAGTTAATGTAAGGGCAATCCTAAGATATATCCCTGGCAAGACATGGCATGCTGAGCTTGTGCTTGATAAGACTCTCCATTCATTCAGCATCCCTCAGACGACTAATGCGGCAATCTTCGTAAGGTATAATCTATAATTCTTCCTTCTTCCTGTAGAAATCCTCTATCTTCATCTTCGCAGACTTCAGGTAACGTCTGGTCCCCTGCACCTTGACAGCCAAAGCGTCAGCTTTCCTCTCCTCGTGGTTCAATTCATCATGAAAAGTCATGAATGTGGCGAACGGCGAAAGGGCCTTGAGCATGAATGTGGAGAACTTGACCATAGAGCTGTCGTTCCTGATGTGGGCAAGCTCATGTATGACAACGGCCTCAAGCTCCTTTTTGCTCAATAGGTCAGCAAGGCCAGCGGAGATGAAAATGCTTTTCTTGAATTTGGAAAAGGCAAAGGCAGTTGGCTCTGCATCGTTGAGAAGGTAAACGTGAGGTTTCTTGATTCCCAACAACAGAGATTTCCTAGCAGCCATTTCATGCAACAGGCCCCTGCTTAGCCTATTAGATTTCCTGACATATTTGACAAAGAACAGTATCGGAGCTATTATGCTGGTGGCAATGATTGTGGTCAGCACAACTATCATAATTATTGTGAGCAGGCTCCTTGTGGTGCTGCAGCTCCTAAAGAGGAATTCGCAGCCTGTCGCGAACATATAGAAAAGGAACGGGAAAATCAATGCGAAAAGGTGGAGATAAATTAGTGGTATCTTTTTCTCGAAGCTGCCTTTCTTCCATATGAGGAAGAGCAATGATGCTATAGAAACTGTGAATGAAACAAGGATTATGCCCACCTTGACCGGGTCAAGAAAGAAATGGGCCATGCAGCTGGTGCATACTTCTATCATTTTCTTCCGAACCTCTCATTGAAGTAATTCGTAGCTGTAGGACCAAACTTCTCTATGAGCCTGTCAACGGCATCCTGGACGACAGTCTGTTCAAACTGCTTCTTGTCTTTCTTCGGGAAATAGATATAGCGGATGCCGCCCTTAGCAGCCTCCATGCTCCTGTCAACCAGGCCGCGCTTGTAGAGCCTGTCCAGTATGACCGCTATGCTTGTGAGCGCAACGTCCCTCTTGCCCCTGAGCCTGTCGTATATCTTCCTGACAGTCATGCTCCTGCTGGGCCAAAGTATCTTGAGCACATCTGCCTCCAAAGGGCTCAGAGCCTCGAAATCTTCTATGTTTTTCATGAAATACCCCTAGTTTTACACTGGTTGTAAAGCAATATAAATACTTTATGTTTTACTAATAAAAGAGGACCCTAACCATTCACAAGATTTATAAATCATCATAAAATCTGCCTCTGATGAAGGGTTATGATTAAAAAAAGATATGTGACCTATGCGATAATAGCAATATTAATTATAGTAATAGCTTATTCAGTATATAAATCAAGCCAGCCCGGCAAATACGATAATTTTGCCAAATGCCTGACCGAAAAAAATTATGTGATGTATGGCACAGACTGGTGCATCCATTGCAAGGCGCAGAAAGACATGTTCGGCAAATCATTCAAGTACATAAATTTCGTCAATTGTGACTTGAGGAGAGACATCTGCAACAAGGAAGGCATTGACGGCTATCCTATCTGGAAGAGCGGCAACGGCACAAAATATGAAGGAACCCAGGACCTTTCAAAGCTTGCCTATGTGAGCAATTGCGCGCTAGAGGGATGAAAATGGAGAACAATGAACAATCTGTAGAAAACGGCGTCCAGCCTGAAACTGGCCAGCCGCAAGCCGCGAAAAAAGCCAAGAAAAGAGTTGCGAAGCATCACGTGGAAAGCCACTCAGCATCCAAGATCGAGAAACTGATGTTCGGTATGACCATGGCTTTGCTCATACTTCTTGTAATAAACACATTCGCTATAACAAGCATCTATGCGAAAAGGAAGGCAGAGGCCGGGCAGGCTACGGAAACGGCAAAGCCTGGCTTGGTAGAAGTCTACATGCTGACCAATTCAAAATGCACATCATGCTTCGACATAGGCAAGGACCTTGGCCAGATAACATCCGGAAATGTGGATGTCACGAAGAAGATAAGCTACGAATTTGACAGCGCTGAGGGAAAAGCCCTGATAGCAAAATATGA
>JAGVOV010000091.1 GCA_020052545.1 archaeon
CGAGAAACACTTGTTTGTATCTGTTTAATGGAAAATACGGTTATATAGGCTTTGGCGAGCGTTTATAACCCCACTTTATAGGCACTTTGAACCATTGGAATGGTTAAAAGCGACTTTTTCTTAGTAGTAGTTAGTGTATACTAGAATATAAATGTTTTGAAAGTTGCGGCTTTCGAAGATAAAATTCTAGTAGCACAAAAAAATGAAGGTGGGGGACATGGGTCCGGGAAACAATTTTGTGGATGTGCATCAGGCAAACATTAAGGTCATAGGTGCCGGCGGTGCAGGCAATAATATGGTATCTTGGCTTTATGAGAAAGGCATCAAAGGGGCAGAGATAATTGCTATCAACACAGACCAGCAACATCTCAACATTAGCGAAGCTGATAAGAAATTCATAATAGGCAGGGAGACTACTCATGGCTTGGGCTGTGGAGGATTTCCGCAAAAAGGCACTCAGGCTGCGCAAGAGAGCCAGAATGAGATAAAAGAGGCGTTGAAAGGAGCTGACATGGTGTTTGTCTGCGCCGGTATGGGTGGCGGCACCGGCACTGGATCTGCCCATATTGTAGCAGGTTTAGCAAAAGATCAGGGCAGCATAGTTGTCGGAACTGTAACCATACCTTTCAAGATCGAAAGAGCTAGGATAGAGAAGGCAGAATACGGCCTTGAGCTTCTCAGGAAGAAATGTGACACGGTCGTAACAATAGACAACAACAAGCTTGTGGAGATAGCTGGCAATCTGCCAGTACAGCAGGCTTTTGCCGTGGCGAATGAGCTTATCGCCACCATGATCAAAGGGATTGTGGAAACTATATCGGTGCCGAGCCTTGTAAATCTTGACTTTGCCGATGTGAAGGCAGTCATGACCAATGGAGGTGTGGCAGCTATAGGCGTTGGAAGCTCTGACACAAAGAATAGGGTAGATGAGGCCGTGAAAGGGGCACTCAGCAATCCGCTGCTTGACATAAATTATGAGGGCGCGACTGGTGCTTTGATACATATCATAGGCGGCCCCGACCTGACACTGGATGAGATAAATAGGATAGGAGAGCTTGTCACAGAAGCCATGGATGAGGACGCGAATGTCATATGGGGAGCGAGAGTCGAGGATGACATGAGAGGCAAGCTGCAGGTGATGACGATTATCACAGGGGTAAGGAGCCCCGATATCATAGGAAGCGGACGAAAGCCTGAGTCAGATGATGACTTAGGCGTGGATTTCGCGTAGCAAGATAACTTCGTCAAGAAGTTTATTTCTTGCCTCGCCTTGTTTAACACCCCCAACGTAAAAAAGGCGAGGCAAACATCATGATATAGGCGGAGCTATGAGCCTATAGATGGAGTTATAAGCCTCCTTTTGTAGCGCATGAATATGCGGCCATCGCGGAGCTCAATCTCCTGTATAATCCTGCAATTTCCTTCCTCTTTTTCCATGCTCATAATGATTGGTTCCATTGGTACCCCCATGGTTTACTAAGCCTTGTTCTCTTTTAAAGTTTGTCCCAATGCTGCCATATTTGTATGGCAATTGGAGTATATCCGTAAAATAGATATACTAGTGGAAAGTTATTCCTTTCTGAGGTTGATAATATGAAAAAAGTATTCTTGGTTTTTACTTTGCTTATGCTAGCGCTTGTAGCGGTAGTGGCGGCAGAGAATGCGACAGAGCAGCGAAATGTGACTGAGCCAGCAGAGCTGAATGAAACGAGTGAACCGGCAGAGCTGACAGATGATGATGTGCAGCAAATAGCTGAGGAAGTTGACGATGCTGATTCTGAAGTGGAAGAGCTTGAGATAGAAGAAGTTGAGGAAAGTGCCTCTGTGGATGACACCGAGATAGCTGCTGAGGCCGAAGTACCTGAACAGCTGACTGAGGAAGCGCTTGAAGCTGACAGCAAAGTCGGATTGAGGCAGTTCATTTATGGCAGACAGCTTTTGCATAAGATCAATGTCGCCATTAAAGTAAGCGATATCATAATTAAGTATGCAGAGAAGAAAGGCCTGGACACGACAAAGCTGAAGAGCATCCAGGATGAGGTTAAGAAACTAAAGGATGGATTTTCTGCAAAGGACCTGACAAAAGAGGCTTTCAAAGAAAAATTCAATAAAGTCAAAGAGCTTTCAAAGCAGTTCAGGGAAGAGGTAAAAAGGCTTAAGCTTGAGACAAAGGAATTTGAGGCTGACGCTGAGGCTGCTGAGGAATCTTTGAACAATGAAACCGCAGCAGATGAGAAGCTTGCGGTTTTCCATAATCTGAGAGAGCACAACAAAAAAGTGAGAGAGCTTGTTAAAGAGACAAGAGAATTCAAGGGGCAGAACAACAAGACTCTTGAGATCAATGAGAAGCTGAAAGAGATGGCGACTTTGAGGACACAGCTCAAAGAAGGGAGAAAAGAGGCTGTTGAGGCCTATAAGGTAGATCTCGAAAGAAGCAAGCAGGAGTTCAAGGCCGCAAAAGAAGATGTCAAGGCAAAGATTGAAAGAGTGAACGCTTACAAGGAAAGCCTAGGCCTGAAAGAGGCAATAGAAGCTGCGAAGAACCAAGGCCAGGATGTAGCTGCTTTAGAGGCGCAATTCAAGGAGTTCAGGCAGAGCCTTCTGGCTGGGAATTTCACTCCTGAGAAAAGGGAGCTTGCAATAAAGAGGCTTGACATGCTGCAGCAGAAGAAGGAGATAAAGGATAAGTGGGAGGCCGTAAGAGAGCAGAAGAAGGCCAATCTTGAGCAGAAGAGAGAGGAGCTTAAGAGCAGAGTTGAGCAGCAGAGGGAAGAGCTGAAGAACAGGGTTGAGAAACAAAGAGAAGAGATGAAGAAAAAGCTCGAGCAGAGAAAAGAGCAGTTGAAAAACAGGAAGCCTAAAAACGATAACACCGGGGTGAGACCATGAGAAAGATGGCAATGATACTGATCATAGGATTGCTCCTGGTTTCAGCCATGATTGTGGGCTGCGGTAAGACAACGGTTGAGAACACTAACACCACAGGAAAGACTCCGGTAGCAGGACCAACACCAGCTGACATAGGAAGCTCAAGCGACCCGGTCAGCAACACTGACGTCGATACAGGAAGCCTGTATTAAAATTAAGAAAAAAAATCAGAACTTGTGGTTGAACACCCTGTCTATGAAGACCCTGGTGTCGAGTGTCGTGGGGGCGCCGCCCTTATAGGCAATCTGCACCGAGTCGAGGCTGCCAGATTTGTTTTGCACATCTATGTTTACGCTAAAGCCATCCAAAGGGGTAGCAGCAAGATCGCTTAATTCCTTA
>JAGVOV010000080.1 GCA_020052545.1 archaeon
AACAACGGCATCGGCATGATCGGTGTAGGCGAGTCAGAGACAACTTCCAGAGTCGTAGAATGCGTCGACAGAGCTTTGCACAATCCTTTGCTTGATGTCAACATAAAGGGCGCCAATGGTGTGCTGATAAACATAAGGAGCAGCACCTCAATGACATTGGATGAGGCGCACAAGATTGTCGAAAGCATCAATGAAGAGATGGACGAGAACGCCAAAGTCGTCTGGGGCGTCCAGATAGATGATGAGATGAAAGAGAAAGTAAGGGTCACGGTCATAATAACGGGCATAAAATATGTCAAGCTCGGCAATGATTATATAGACATGAATCTGGATCTAGAGACTTACCATTAAGATTTCTTATATGTCTCTTTGTAATAGCCGACCATGACTTTGGCGAAGAGGAAGCGGAACCATAAGGACGAGAAATAGGCTGCTATGAGAGAATAGATGCTGTCGAGCACAGGCATATATCTTGTCAATAAAGTCGGTATGCTCAATATTATCACTGTGAGAAAAAAGACTATCAGCAACAATATTCCAATATGCAGCTTCCTCATACCAAAACCAAAAGCTTTCAAGGCTTGGCGCCAGTCAAGCGTCTCCGCATAGATCAAAGTGAGCAGCGCCGTGAAATAGATGAAAAACAGAGGATAAATCACCAAGAACAGAGGCAAAAAGCTGTCTGTGAAGATTTGTGGCGCAGCTATGAATATCACAAGCACCAGTACAGACCAGGCGATATTGATGAGGAAGAATTTTCCAAATCCTTTCAAGTTGATCCTCTTGTTAAGGATGACTTTCCATATCAAGAGATAGAAGAATGAAATCAAGAAAGCCACTATAAGGACAAACACTAGCATGAAAATGAGCATTTTTGAGAGATTTGATAGGAACACATCATTCGCGATGTTAGCCGGATTTGTCATTATAGCATCAAAAAGTGCCCTATTTGCCAGGAAAAGCACATAGAACAGGCTTATGAAGCATATATCAAGCAAAAAGACATACAAGTAACCGATATTGACCCTTAAAGATTCCTTAAACACTTTCCACAGTTTCATTTTAATCGAATTTTGGCTTCACGACGAAGAACATGTTCTGGTAATCAGACAATGTCTTCTGGTCCGAATTCTTGAGTGCATCATAGTCTTGAGGCTTCTCAAGCTCTATCATATAGAAAGTGATGTTCTTGCTATTATAAAGCTGTTCTTCTGTTATTGTTATATCTGCAGAATCAAGGCCACCAGCGCTCCATATCGGTATCCATATTGGATCTAGCTTTTCAAGACCGCAGAAAGACGAAGTGTCATAAAGTTTGTTGTAAGCGACTTTTCCTGCTTCAATTGGATCCTTGATGGCATTATAGGCATTTTTGTACGAATCTTTGGCCATGTTGAATGTGTATGAGTATATATCTGCATAACTTGAAAGCCAATCCCCCAACACAGTCTTAGGCTTGCAGATGCCTATCTTGAAATAATATGGATGGCTCAAGTCCTTGACGCCTGTCGCGTTCAGCTCTTCTATCGGCACTTGGACATCTTTTGTTCTCCTGACGCAGCCACCACTGAGGAAATTTGAGATGCCAGAACTGTCTTTGCACTCATATTCCCTGCCGATGTATGCTCCACTGTAATCCAGGAGATTGCCAGAGATTGTGTAGTTCCCAGGCACAAACTCCCTGACATTGTCGGTGTCGAAGTCAGAAGGTGGCCTCCTTGCCATATCTTCAATTGACTTGATGTAATCTGCCTTCTGCTGCGTCGTCATCTGTGACGCGTCAACCTGCTTTCTCATCTCTTTTACATCGATGGAGGGAATCGAAGTATTGCCCTCAACTTTCAAGAAGCCTATCATAGGCACAGGCTCATCAGATTCATCATTCCTCTGGATGAGGAAGAATACCTTGTCATATTTGCTCAGGTCCCTGGCATTCTTTGCTAATAGATCATCAAAGGCGCTTATGTTTATGTTCCTGACTTTCAGCACACTCTTCATGTCTGCCACTGTCCTTTTCTGTATCTTGATGGTCCTATTGACTTTCGGCCAGAGCTCTGCCGTCAATGACAATGGCTTCTTGTCATCTTTGTTGTTGTTGAATGGGACTGCTATGCTTGCATAGCCTGTCTTCCTCACCAGGATCCTGCCGCCGAAAGCGCAATAAGGATAATTTTCGATGACTTTGCCTGTGTCATCTGTGATACCTATGAATGCCGATTCGCCGCATTCATAATTGACTTCAGCGTCTGAAAGCACAGCCTTGGTGTGCCTGTCATTGACAGACAAGGTGATTGTCTTGTTCAATATCTGGCTCTCTTTCCCGATGCTCAAGGAATATCCCTGATAGCTCGGGTTGAAATTGAAGTCAGAATTTATAGGGACGCTGTTCCTTATGTTTGCCTCTAGCGCAAAATTGAAATTATAGCCTTGGTAGTTGAAAGCTGTGGGGTCACCAAGCTTCACTATGACTGGGAATGAGAGGTCGTAATGGTAGGTGTATCTAAGGATATCAAAACCAGGTATCAGCTTGAAAAAGAAAAGATAGCTTGGGACTATGCTCTCGCCTTTGATGAACCTCTGCCCCATGCTGAAATATATGTCTGAATCAGGATAGAGGAAGCTTGCTGACAGATTGGTGTTCTTTCCGCCGACAAACTGGTAGTTATAAGAGCTTCTCATGCCTTTAGATAGCTGGTCATCGCCGCCATAAGGCACATAGAGCTTCGTGTTTATTATCTGGATAGCCCTTACAAAGTCAAGGACGTCGTATCTAATCTTTTCCCTTACACTCCTTTCATCCCACATGACGGCGCTTGAGCCTTTTCCAAACTTTGTCGGATTCGCTACTGGAGGCAGCGCGTTCTTGTCATAGTCCGAATAAGTCGAGATCGTGTTCAGCACTGTCTTTTCTATAAATGTGTAATTTGCCTCATTCTCAACTATTTCAGCGGCAAAATCATAGATCTGCTTGAAATTTATGCTTAAGTAAGTGGAGAAGCTTTTTATGTCAGATTTCTTGCCTGTGCTCACGTCTGTTACTATGGTGGGCATATCGAGCTTCACAATAACATCATTTGTCGTGATCAAGACTTCGCTCTTTGGCTTCCCCACTATCACATCATACTGCCGGAACTGGCTAAAACCAAAGCAGCTATTTACCTTTGCATTTATATAGAACTCAAGCTGCGCCTCTATCGAATTTAGGCCATTGGGCTTCTGCAATGGAGGGATCTTGATGACAATGTTATTTTTCTTGTCTAAGGAGCGCCAGAAAGGAAGCACATCCTCACCAATCTGTATCGCATCAGAATTATATATAACGGGATTGAGTTTGATATTTGTCATGTGGGCCAGATCAATATAACCACCGTTTCTGCCCATGATCTCTAGGCCTTCTCTTGCAACCGCTTTTGTACATGATTCAACATAGGCCTTTACTGGAAGAACATCCTGGTCAACAGTCTGTGTCTCTGTCTGAGAATTGATTGCAGATTGTTTGCCCCTATTTATTGTAACTACTACTAGGGAGACAGCTATGATTACAACAATCCCCACAATAATGAACAGCGCTATCTGACCTCTTTTTTTCATCCTAGCATCCTCTTATCGCGCATGGCGGCAGGTTATAGCCTGGCCTTGTACCTCCTGTCCTTGTTGATGTAAGCGGCTTCTGCGATATCGGCGCATTGTTGCCGAACCTGTAATCTTCCTCTCCAACGTCTCTGCAATACTCGCTCTCACCATAATAAATATAGGTATTACCAACAACCATACCACTGTCACTAAGCTTGACTTTTTTGCCAAAACTTAAGCACACTTTCTTAAAATATTTTGTACTGAAAAACATCGAAGTTGTGTTATCTCCATGTGTTTCGCCTTGGTCTATCGTGTAAGTCGTCGGATTGCCATCAGCATCAAATGGCAGCATCTGGTTGCCATCTAAGGTGATTTTGTAAGTATTGCTCTCCTTCAGCCCAGATACCATCCAATTGACAGTGTAGAAATATGTGGTCTCATTATGCACTGCTCTTTCAGCTCCGACCCACCCTACAATTGTACCCTGCGGCGAATACATGCCGCCCTTATTGTCATTGCTGACAAAAAGATTATTGTACGGGTTGCAGAGTGATTCTGCCCATTTTGTCGGGTCTATCGCATCAGCAGCCATACCTAGCCATCTATAGACGCCTCCAAGCCATTTTTCCTGGTAATCCTGGCCAAATATCCATCTGAAAAGGACGTCTCCAATGAAATATCCCATGTTCTTCTTGCTCCAGCAGTCCTCGTCGTTCCATTCGAAGCAGCCTTTGCGCATGCTGCACTCGCCGTCTGACGGTGCCGTCTTATCTTTTTTGTTGCATTTCACGCTGAACGGCGGGAAAGGGCTGTCCCTCATATCATTCGAGTCTGCCCCTATGCAGCTTATGTCGCAGACAGTGTTATAATCTACATTGAGATAGCATCCATTAGTGGCATGGTCAGGGCCACTTGAATCCTTAACAAGAGCTGGCCCAGGCTCAACAGAAATATCATTAACCCATTGGCCCGTGACCTTCTTCGAAGGCACGCATTTGCACGTGTCTCCGGGCGCAATCTGCTTGCAGCCGTAATACATGCAGCTCTTGATGCAATCTTCATCCTTCTTTGAGGCTTGGCAGCAGAGCTTGTTGTCTGCACAGCCTCCATTTACAGGTCTGTATGAAGCGCCATCTATCACAATATCATTCTGGCATGATGCGCTGCATTTTCCAGAATATTCAACTTTGCTGCTGCCCGACATGACATCATTGCCTGAAGCGTCTTTCGGCGTCCCAGTGCAAACTTCTGTCCCGGATGTCTGGGGCTGTGCTACTGTGGCTGGGCTGAGCTCTGGAATCTTGAGGCAGCAGGTCCTATCAGAACCATCCGAACATAATCTTTGGCTTGCATCATTGTATGTGAAGCAGTTTGAGGCATACCAGTCTTGTTTCTTCAGGCTGATGACCGAGTTCTGGTCATAGCATGCAAAATCGACATTCTTCCCTTTTGATTTTGCATATGTCTGGCATGCTGTATTTGCAGCATTCTGCGCTGTCGTCTCTGTGCATTCTCCTGCTGTCACCCCATTTGTGGCCAATAATGCCATAAAGCCTGATTTTGTCTTGCATTCGGTTTCAAGTTCCGCAGCAGTGGTCTTGTCTGTGTCAATTGTGTTATATTTTGCATTGTTGGGGTCTGAAGCAGTGTATCCCCTGCAGCACACTTTCCTGGTTGTTACAGCAATCTGTGTTGACGTGACAGCATCCACAGCAGCTGGGCAGCATGAAAGGCCTGTGGCGCAGCTGTCTGTCTTTATGTCTTGTTTCTCTGTAGTGCCTGTCTTTGTGACTTGCTTGATTGGGCACTTTACGGCGTCACTTATTTGCTGACACTTTCCAGAGTAAGTATATTTTGTTGCATCATTACCAAAAGTGAGATCAGCGACCTTACAATCACCATCTGCCTGGATATTTGATGGAGCCTGTGACTTCCAGCAGTAAAGGTTCCCTGCTCCGCAGCAATAATCATTGTTGCTATTGCATTTCTTCCCTTTGACGCATTTTCCGGCAGTCATGTCGGCATCTGAGCAGGCCTTATTGACGCATG
>JAGVOV010000012.1 GCA_020052545.1 archaeon
AAGCGTGCGATTGACAAAATTGCCGAGATTGGACAGGAGCTCGTTGTTGTTCTTGTCCTGGAACTCCTTCCAGCTGAACTGAGAGTCAGAACCCTCTGGACGGTTTGAGAGGAGATAATAACGCCAGACATCTGCGGGAACACCCGTGTTCTTAGCGTCGTCGCCAAACACTCCCTGAGACGCGCTCTTCGAGAACTTGCCGTCCTCGTAATTCAGGTACTCTGTGCTGTCTATATGGTGCAGCATGGTCCACTTGTCCCTCGTGCCGATAAGCGTCGAAGGGAACAATATGGTATGGAACGGTATGTTATCCTTGGCCATGAACTGGTACAGAAGCACGTCATCAGACTTCCACCAACTTTCCCACTCGTCGGGAAAAGCATGCTTTGTAATCGAGACATAGCCGATAGGAGCGTCGAACCAGACATAGAAGACCTTCTTCTCGTAACCTTCGAGAGGGACAGGTATGCCCCACTTCAAGTCTCTTGTTATGCAACGGACCTTGAGGCCTTCTGTAAACCAGGCATCTGTGACTGTGCGTGCATTCTGCGTCCACGAGCCTTTGTCCTCTGTCTTGTCCACCCACCTCTTAAGCTCAGGACCGAGCTTGGGCAGGTCGAGGAAAAGATGATTGCTCTTCCTCAGAGTCGGCTTTGTGCTGCAGACCTTGCATCTCGAGTTGATGAGCTCGACGGGATTCAGCAGCTTGCCGCAATGCTCGCACTGGTCCCCTCTCGCGCGCTCATAGCCGCAGTGAGGGCATGTCCCTTCGACAAACCTGTCTGCGAGAAACTTATCGCACTTAGGGCAGTAAGTCTGTTCTAATGAATCTTTGACAATGAAACCCTTCTCGTAGAGCCGCTTGAATATGCCTTGAGTGACTTCCTCATGCGTCTTTGTCGAGGTGCGGCCGAACGTATCGAAAGAGCAGCCGAACCACTCATACACTTCTTTGTGGATCTTATGGTACTTATCGCATATCTGCTGCGGAGTAAGGCCTTCTTCCAATGCCTTTGTCTCTGTAGCTGTGCCGTGCTCATCAGTGCCGCAGACAAACAACGTATCATAGCCCCTGGCCCTGGAGAACCTTGCGAAGACATCAGCGCTGAGGACGCAGCCTATAATATTGCCTAGATGAGGGACGTTATTCACGTAAGGCAATGCGCTAGTGACGAGGATTTTCTTTGACATATAGTGAAGTAAAGAAATCAGGTATTATAAAGGTTTTTGTTTTAATATGAGGAATTTGACACGCAAGACTTGGCATATCAACAGATATTTAAATACACTAATTTTTTTTATATACTATGGCAACAATAATTACGAAAGCAAAAGAGAAATTCTTCCAGATGGTGGATGATTTTGGTTCAGACCCTTACCATCTACGCCCCCATGTTCCTGAAGTTGAAAAATGGGCAAAGCATTTGCTGAAAAAAGTTCCAGAGGCAGATGAGGAAGTAGTTCTTTTATCTGTTTGGTTACATGATCTAGGGCATTACCCCATTCCTACAAAAATCGACCATGCTATCAGAAGCGAAGAAAGAGCAAAAGAATTTCTCGAAGCGGAGAATTATCCGAAAGAAAGAATGGACAAAGTCCTGCATTGTGTCAGAGCACACAGATGTCGAGATGCCCTGCCAAATTCTACCGAAGCAAAGATCATTGCTTGTGCAGACTCTGCAAGCCACATGACAGAACCGATGTATTTTGCCATGGCTAAAGATGACAAAGAGAATAATCACGAATTTAGGGCGTATGCTAAAATGGAACGGGATTATAGGGATTTAGCAGCTTTTCCAGAAATCCAAAACGAGCTAAAAGAACTTTATGAAGCTTGGAAAAAATTGATAAAATCTTATGAAAAAATTGATTTGAAGTAAATTTAGACTTCAGTGATCCTTCTCCGCTTCTCATTCTCAGGCGCATCAAGATAGTTCTCACCCGACACTATGGACTTACCTATCCGCCTCTCTGTGTCTTTTCGCGCATTCCCTGCAACTTCGCCGCCCTCTTTTGCGGTTTCCTTGCAGACACCAAAACCCTGCGCATCTCTTACACGCGTAATCTCTGTTGTGACCCTTTCACCCAACATATTGAAGATAAGCTCAAGGTCATTCATATGGTCGCGAACATTCTCTTTCTTGAGACCCTTGAACTCCTTGTACTCTTCAACAGTCTTGCCAAAAGTCGCCTTGCTAATCTCATTAGTGAGAATAGCATACTCCTTGCCTTCATTTACGCCCCTCTTACCCCACTCGTCGGTAAGCTCCTGCCTTACAGCAATGCCTCTGACCCTCTTCTCAATCCACGCGTCAGAATACCCTTTGGCCCTGTAAATCTCCTTCATCCTTGCCTGCGCAAGCTCGGGGTCATGTATCTCCTGCACACGCTCATAACCTACTTTGGCAAGCCACAGCTTGAAAGGCTCGGCTTTTGGCGACGGGATTGACTGAATTATCCTAAACATACTCTCTGTGTCAGCGCAGTCTGTAAGCCTTTCCTTACTATCAAGACTGGTCAATTTCAACTGTACCCAAATTGGGGACAGTTCAATCTGGACAAACTCCCTGTCTTTGACTTTACCCCAATATTGCCTCGGAGTGGGGCTGTCAGTCAATGCTTCCACCACATCAACTACAGAAAAATACCATTTACCATCATGCTCTGTACGCCTAATCTTCTTATCCTGGAACACAACAAGAGCGTTACTATCCATACAAAACCACCTCGCGGAAAATAAAACACTTTATTGTTAATAACTCTCACGCGGATATGTCCAGTGGGAAGTGGAACACGGCTGGACGGTCTAACAGCAACAGACTGAACAGAAAACGGCAAGGCGAAAGACTTCCGGAAGGGAAGTGAAAGCAGCCTAAAGAGTGCTTCTGCAGATAACTTTAAATATATTCGAGTGCGCAACAGGATAATAATATCTGTTGGAGGTATTACCATGAAAAGATTCTTGATACTAATAATTATTGCATTGCTCCTGTTCAGCATAGCAGGATGCAAGGAAGAGAGCACTACAAAGAAGACGACAACGACTTCTGGCTCTGAAGCAGCATCAGAAGAGACTTCTGAAGAAGGCAGCGCAGAAGCATCCGCAGAGACCGAGACATCTGGAGTGATGTCCGGCTTCAAGGACTTCATAACCAAGAAGGCCGCGATGAAGTACATGGTATCGTACGACGTGAGCGCAAAAGGCGAAGGGACTACGAGAGACTACACCATGACGCAGTATTTCGGCGGGACAGACCAGATCAGGATGGACACCAAGATGCCTGAGGCAGAGTCGAGGGTATACATGGTAAATGATGTCGTGACGACATGCACAAACCAACAAGGCAAGTGGACATGCTTCAAGATGGCACAGCAGGAAGCAAACCCGACCGATTCTGTGAAAAACATAGAAGAGAACCCTGATGACTTCAAGATATAT
>JAGVOV010000089.1 GCA_020052545.1 archaeon
CAAGATCATATTCGTGCCGGACTGGGCAAAGGCAAATATCCTTGTCATAGATGTATATGACCTCATGCAGCCTGTCTATGGGCTTGCTGAGAGCCAAGAGCAGGCTTTGGAATGGGGGCAACAGGTGAAGCAGACCCTCAGGAATCCGGACTTCGACCTGCTTTCAGAGATGGGCACATTCTACTTCCTCACCAGGCAGATCAGGAATTCGATGATGGAAGGCGAGAAGAGCGATGCAGAAAGATATCTTGGCTTCCTGAAGAAAGAAAGGTTCCAGCTTGACACCCCCGCATATATTGTGAAGCAGATAAGGAACGGCAATTAAGGTGCCACTCTAAAGTTAGTAAACTTTTAAAAATGAAGCAGGCTTTCTTCACTTATGGCAGATCTAGAGGAGAGGACAGCAACTTCAATCGCTCACGGGAAAAGGAAAGTTGTCCAGAATGGCACCTTCGGCAACAAATGGCTTGCTGGAAAGATAGAGCACGTCAGGGCCAATGATTATTATGTCGTGAATAACGGCATAACTCCAAGGCACGCTTTTGACGGCATCCATGAGATCCCCTACACAAGCCTGCCTGAAGAGCGCTATCTGTGGCAGCGTTTTTTGAAACGCGGCCCTCTTGTTATGCTCAACAGCAGCAAGAGCACATTGGAAGAGATGGTGAAGAGGGGAAAAACCCCTATGGAAACATTGTCCGGGAAGGCCGGCAGGATAAACCATTATGAGGTTTCAGGCTATGGTTTCTGGAATCCCGGCAACAATACTGCCACAATAATCCATCTTGTCGACTGCCTCAAAGGCGCGGCTTTCTTCATAAAGACAAATGAGAAAAAGAAGCAGGAAGACAGGATAAGGGTGGGCAGCAAAGGGAAAGATATCGCTTCTGTGTACTTACCCAGCCAGGGCAATGAGAGGAAGCCGTATGAGATCGGGCTGAATCATGTCGCTTTGTCCGCTTCTGACGGCAATCTTGGAGATACTTATCGTTTTGGCTTCCAGCACGGCTGCAAGTTCAGCACAAACCTGATGACAAACAGGTTTTCAAATCCGCCAAACTTTCCTGATTTCCATGTTGTAGCTGCATATCTCCAGCTTGCTTATGATGAGAAGAAGCTCGGCAGCACAAAATTGCTTGAGATGAGCCCTTTCTTGATACCGACAAAGAAGTTCCTGAAATTCTATGACAGGCTGCAGAACAATGTTGTTGTGCAGTATCGGGATGGAGATTACAAGATGAGGAGAAGGCCATTGCGCATGGACGAGCAGGAAATCTTATTGTGGCGGTTCATCGAGAGGAACGGCTTCTATAACGCAGCCAGGGATTACAGGAAAGCGGCATGACAGAGAAACCTGACAAGAATGATTATTTCCATCTCTACGCGGCAAGGATAGGCGTGATAGGCCTGTTATATCTTGGCAAGGAGATGTATACAGAGATTGCCAAGGCAAAGAATACGCTTGAGGAAGTGAAGGCTGCAGCGCCGAAAGAAGCGAGAGCGATGCTCGATGAGATATGCACCGGCCTTGTGATAGCCAAGGAAGATCCGAATGCTATGGTGATAAGGCAATCGCTTGACAGCCTGGCTGCAGGCACGGGACAGCAGGCCTTGTATCAATCAAGGATAAATTCAGCTTCAAACCAGATGAGCACAGCAGTCAACATTGATTTAGGGTTCGGCGCCGTCATATTCCCATTGCTGCTCTTCTATTCTTTTGGGATGATTAAAGAGACTGCCCTTAGAGCCTATAGGCATAATATCGAGACGGCAAGAAATATCATAACATCAGCATATGAAAAGATGCAGAAGCTCTAGGTCTTGTACTAGATGTCATATCTCAAATCTGATTAAATCCTTGTATCTATGACCAGCTTGTCGGCTTCTGGATGGATATAGACGCTATCTTTGGGCTTTAAATTAAGATAATCTGCAAGTTTCTTTGGAATTCTGACTGCAAGAGAGTTTCCGGTTTTTGTTATCTTCGTGTCAGCGCCAAGACCCCAAACTCCCTTTTTTCTTGCGGCCTGCTCTATCTTTTTCGTGGTTGCTTCATCAGTGAATGATTCAGCACACCTGACACAAACCTCTGCCAGAAATTCACCAAGGAAGACACCGAACATATATTCCCTTGTCAATCCATTCTTTAAATTCCCTTTTTCACATGACGGACATTTCATATTTACCACCTTGGTTTCACAGTTATGACAAAAACCTTGCCTTTGACCTTCTTGGTGACGACACTGAAATGCCTGAAATGATAAAGCAGCTTGTCGGGCTTCTGGATCTGCTTCGAGCCCTGCCTGACCGCCATCTTGACCTCTTCAACTGATATGCCTCTCTGCGCCATCCTCATCCTTGCATGCGAGCTGAAAAGCATTACTCGTAATCACCAGTAATTACTGGTATACACAGAAGTATATTAATCTTTCCTTTCTAGGCCTTATATTCTATATCATATCTGACAAGAAAACATTCGCGGTTGTCGAAGACTGTGGTGAATTTATTTAATTTTTCTTTTATCTCATCTATATTCTTCACTTTTGGCAGCTTCTTTGTGTACTTGATGCTCTCGAATTCTATCTTGTAGTTGCACGCGTATGCTGAAAGATTTGACAGAAGATATCTGTTTGACAAAGTGTACTTGCCTCTATTATAATCTAAATATCCTAAATCCACGAGTTTCTTCAAGGCTTCCTTGCTTTTCATGTCCAGGCCTGATTTGACCACAAACTCCTCGAAGTTGAATTCTTTTATTGAGAAAGCTTTCTGCAGAACTTTCAATTCAAACGGCTCTAATATTTCTAATTCCGGCAGCATGCCTATGGCGAAATTATCTACTTGCGTGACGATGTTCCCATTTTCCATCTCAACCAGGACATTGTATCTCTGGTTCTTGTCTTCGCAGACGAACAAGTAGCATGGCAATAGCATTGTCTTGACTTTCTTTATCTTGCTGTCTTTATCCATCAGCTTGAGGTCATTGGCCGTTATGTTCGGCTTTATCAAAGGCAGCAGTTCTTTATCTTCAAAATCATCAAGCTCCTCCATGAAATTTGTGTCCTTTGTCATGCCAAGCATGTCAACTGCCTGCCTGTGCCTTGATTTTCTTGGCCTCACATTGACAAACAATGGAAGATCCACGACGCCAGTGACCAATGCTGTGCCTATGGGCAGATTCTGTATCTCCTCCTCAGTCTCTGCTGTTATCCCTTCGACACTGCTGCTTATCGCCTTCAAGTCATTTGGATTTGTGACTTTCAAAATAATCTGGGTTGTGCACTGGCTCATGACACTCTTGTCTACCCTTGCTGGGCGCTGGCTTATGATGCACAGGCCAAGGCCAAATTTTCTTCCTTCGCTCGCGATGTCCCTTATTATCTTGCTGGATTTAGCTTCCCCAAAGCTCCTTTCAGGGCAGAAATTGTGCGCCTCCTCTATGATTGTGAAAAATGGGGGAATCTTTTCTTTCTTCCTTTCCTCAAAAAGATCTTTCAGCAGCTTGTAGACTATCAATTCCTGTATATCGGGAGCGACGCCTTTCAGGTTTATTATAGACAAACGCCCTGACTGCACAAGCTCATTGTAGCTTGTGTACATGCCTGAAAATAAGCCGGTGTTCTTTATGTACTGCACCACATTAATTATATTCCATTTCGCGTTGTTGTCTGCCTTGTCTAATTCTTGTAAGAGAAGGTCAAAATTCAGCTTAGGGATGTCTTTTATCGTGCTGAAGAGCAATGACATCTGGGTGTTGTTCAATTTTGCGGGCAGCAAGTGCACAATCTCCTCAGAATCCATCATCTCATTCAAAAGAAGAGGTTTCGCATCCTTTATCATATTGGCATCGCCATACTCCTGTATCTCTTTCTTGAAACCGCGGGCTTTGATACCGAATCTCATCATGTTCTTTATGTCATCTTTCTCGTCATTCTGCAACTTCATAAAGCTGTATTCGCCATGTGGATCTATCACTATAATCGGAACTTTCTTTTCTAAGATTTCCTCTACCAATACACCAGTGGCATAGCTCTTTCCTGCGCCTGATTTTGCAAGAATCGTGACATGCTTTGTCAGCAGCTTGTTCAAGTTAAGGAAAACCTTGATGTCTTTTCCGTCAAGAGTGCCGAGATAAGCGCCTTTCTCTTCCTTGTCTATCTGCACAATCTCCTGAATGAATCTGTCCTCGGCAAGCAGGACTTCTGTGCCGGGCTCAAAAGGATTCCTCATAGTCTTTATAGTGCCGTCCTTATCTTTGTAGCCGATGACGCGGCATTTTGCGATTGTCCTGCTGTTCTCTTTCTCAATCTCATAAATCTGGCAGAGGACATAGCCATAATCCTTCTGCATCACCTGGATGTATTCAAACTTCTTTGTCTCTATTTCCACAATGAATTCAAAAGAGGTTGTAGTCACTTTGCCGATAATCCTACCGAGTATCATTCTCATTGCTGATAAGTTGTTTCTATATTAACCTTTCTGGTAAAATTTATAATAATTGACGCTATTCCGATCTTATGCCTCACATAATCCTTATCCATGGGCCGATGGGATCTGGCAAATCTACACTTGTTGCTGAGCTAAGGAAAAAACTGCCTACTTATGCCTATGTCGACAGGCCCAATATCAAGAGAGGATTGAAGCCGATAGGCAATGAGCTGGCAAGGAAAATTGCCAGGACTGCCTCTTTTGCTGCAGTGGGCGAGCTGATAGACTTCAATGTCGATATGCTGCTTGAGGAATTAAGTCCGGAAAGCCTGATGAGAAGGTTTAGGGATAAAATCAGAGAGAATAAATATACATTACATTCCTTTTATCTCAATATTGGCCTTGAGACATCATTGAAGAGGGACCTTGAGAGGAGCGGCAAAGACCATTCTGTGAATGTCATAGATGTCTATCAAAGGGCGAAGCACACAAGCTATGACACTGTCTTGGATACTGAGAGATTAAGCAAAGAAGAGTGCCTGAAGGCCATATTGTCGAGCCTTAATCCATAAATTATATAAACCAATTGTAACTATCCTTAACGATAGTTAAGATGGAGGTCAAAATGCAAACATTACCAAATCTAGGATATGAATACAACGCTTTAGAGCCATTCATAGATGAGACAACGATGAGGATACATCACACGAAGCACCATCAGGCTTACGTCGATAATCTGAACAAAGCTTTAGATGCGCACAAGGAATTGCAAGGCAAGAAGGTCGAGGAGCTTATATCAAACTTGAACGCGGTCCCTGAAGACATAAGGACAGCTGTAAGAAATCATGGCGGAGGCCATGCTAATCACAGCATGTTCTGGCAATTGCTGAAGAAAGACACAAAGCTGCACGGCGCGCTTTTGGCCGCTATCGAGAAGAAATTTGGCAGCTTTGATGCTTTCAAGGAAGCCTTTAACACTGCTGCTACAAAAGTGTTCGGCTCTGGATGGGCATGGCTTGTGCTGAACAATGGAGAGTTAGAGATTATATCGACGCCGAACCAGGACAGTCCTTTGAGCCAGGGAAAGAAGCCTGTTTTAGGGATTGATGTCTGGGAACATGCTTATTATCTAAAATACCAGAACAAAAGAGCTGAATACATAGGCGCGTTCTGGAATGTCATAAACTGGGATCAGGCAGAGAAGAATTTCGGCTGGAAATGATTATTTTTCCAGGAGCAGATGGAAATATATTGAGTAAAAGTCTGCCTCACTGTTCCTGAGTTTCAGCATCTGCTTGAGTATGTCCTTAAGTCTCTTGTCTTCTATCTTTTTTTTCGTGTCATCAAAGAATTCTTCAACCTCATAGCCCATCCTCTCATATATCATAGCCTGAACTGCGGCATCAACCTTGTCAAGCTGGCTGACGAGCCTCGCTTCCTTTGTCTTCTTTGCCGCATATTCAAGCCATAGGCATATAACTTTCTCTCCTAAAGCGCCCAAAGGGGAGGTAATCTGCTCCAAAGCGGCAAGCCTTATCCTGTATTTCTCTTTCTGGGAGATATTGTCATGTAGCGTTATGTCTGGCGCTAATATCTCGGGTGTATTATGAACAAGGGCCATATCAACAACTTTCACGAGATCGTGGCCATCATTATCGATGCAGTAGAAGAAGCCTGCGTGTGCAACTTTTACGCTGTGCTCAGCCACGCTTTCGCATATGTCTCTTGGAACTTCCCTTAGGAGCCAGCCTTTCCTCTTCACATCTCTCAGCTGATAAATCACATCTTTGTATGGGATGGCCCTCGATTCAACGTAATCCATCAACTGGAGCAATGGCATTTTTTTTAAAAGTCTTCCTAAAATGCTTTATGGGTTTTCGTCACAATAACATGACTAAAACATGTCTCTCTCATTAGAAAAGAATTTAAAGCTCTCCAAAAATCACAAACATCATAGTGGGGGCTTATGTGCGGGATTGTCGGAATAATTTCAAATGAGCCGGTGTCAAGGGAAGTCATAAAAGGCTTGAGAGCCCTTGACAATAGGGGGAGGTTGTCCTCTGGCATCCATGGCTATAATTCTTTGACTGGCAAATTTGACACACCGCATAAAGGCGTAGGAAGCTCCCTTCAAGTGTTCAATTCAAGCTTTCTTGAGAATCAGGTTGACAAGCTTTCTGGCAATGTTGTCATAGGCCATAATAGATATGCGACTGCGGGGACAAGCCTTGAATGTGACATACAGCCATTATTCACGCCTAAACCCGGGATTGCTTTGGGCCATAATGGACAAGTTTTGAACATAACTTCGCTGAAAGACAAGCTTCAGAACCAGGGCTGGTATTTCGGCACTTCAACAGATTCAGAGGTCCTGATGCTGGCTCTTGCGCAGAGCCTTATCGACAACAATGCGAGAGCTGACGGGAAATTCATAGAGGGGCAGCTTTTCAAGTCTCTTGAAGACATAATGAAGCCGGAAGGGAAGTATTTTGTGAACGGCGCATACTCTATTGTTTCTATTTTGGCAGGCGGTGGCCTCCTTGCTTTCCGCGATCCTAATGGTTTCAGGCCATTGTCTTTCGGAGTAAGGAAAAAAGACGATAAGGTCACATATGCTTTTGCATCTGAAAAATCCGCTTTCAATTTCATGGGTGGCTATGATGATGTTATGGAGATGCAGAATGGGGAAGCCATCTTCATTGATACAAATTTGAATGTGATGAGGGCAATAATAAACCAGCAAGCCCCAAAATTCTGCAGTTTTGAATATAATTATTTTGCAGGTCCAGACTCGATGTTCAATGGCGTCAATGTTTATGACTCAAGACTTGCCCTTGGAGGGGCGATGGCGGACCATTTTGCTTATCTTAAAGATTCAATCGATGTCGTGATGCCGGTGCCAAAGACAGCCATTCCAACAGCCATAGAGATGGCTGAAAGATGGCATAAG
>JAGVOV010000011.1 GCA_020052545.1 archaeon
AAACTGGAATGCCATGATAAAAGCTGTTGTCTTTGATTTGTGGTGGACGCTGGCAAGAAAGAAAGTCAGTCTGATCCATTCCATCGAAAAAGTGTTCAGGCTAAAGCATGACTTAAAGAGCCTTGAAGCGTTGGAACAGACATTGATGAAGAAGAGATGGAAGAGCTTTGATGAGGCCTATTTTGCGATGGCTGATTTTTTGGGCCAGAAACCTGATGATAAGCAGAGGAAAGAATTTTGCAGGACAGTCAAAAAAATAACAAAAAGCAGCAATATCATTGTCTTCCCTGATGTCAAGCCAGCTTTCATCGAGCTGAAGAGGCGCGGCTACAAAATCGGCTTGATCTCAAACACGACAAGCTTCAATCTCGGCTTCCTCAAGCCTATAGGTAGATACATAGACCATGAGACAAAAAGTTATGAGGTCGGATTGATTAAACCAAATCCTAGCATCTTCAGGATCTGCCTTAGCGGATTGGGTGTGAAGGCAGGCGAAGCAGTGATGGTTGGCGACAC
Source organism: archaeon (assembly GCA_020052545.1). GTDB lineage: Archaea > Nanobdellota > Nanobdellia > Woesearchaeales > JAGVOV01 > JAGVOV01. The sequence goes on from JAGVOV010000011.1 coordinate 517, forward strand.
TTATGAGCATGATATCATCGCTGCAAAAAAAATAGGCATGAAGGCCGTGCTGCTGAAAAGGAAAGGTTCTGATCCAGGCTTCAAAGGAGCGAAAGACAAGTATAGATACAAGATTAGCAGCCTTGATGAGCTGCCAGGAATTCTTGAGAACATCAGATAATTTATTATATTCTGGAGCTAAAGCAGGCATTATGGCAAAACCCGATGAGCTCAGGAATATGTCTCCAGAGGAAAGGATAAAGAGACTGAAGCATATGGAGGAGCAGAACAGAAGGGAGATAGATGAGGCCAAGCGCATGATCGAGGTGGCGCAGCAGGAGATAAAGCAGGAAAAAGAGACGCTGAGGAAAATCCCAATCCCCCAGATAAAGTCTATCGACGCAACAACTCTCTTTGGAACTACAGACAAGCAGATCTGGGAAGTGCTACAGTTCAAGTCAGAGGAGAAGCCAGAAGAAGGGGAGAAGCCGCTTGAGAAGAAAGTGCAGGAAGAGATAATCATGCATGATGAAGCTGTCAAGCAGCAGATAGCTTCCGCGTCCTCGCAATACAAAAGCATAGAAAATCTTTATGGTGAGGCAAAGGCGATATCGCAGTATCAAAACTTAAATCCTGACCAGAGAGACAGGCTTGTCAAGATCTATTATGACATGAAGAACACAAGGGAATTCGTGGAGCAGATGCAGCAGCAGAATCCGGACAAGTACAGCGACGCGAACCAAAGCATGGAAGAAATGGCTGATGCCACGATGAAGATGCTCAAGCAGATGATGGGCATGTACTGGAAGCCGAAATAGTAATATATCCTGCAGCATATAAATGTTTATATAGGGAAAGTCACTACTCCCTAAGAAGTAGTTAATTTTGATGGGGGTTCAAAAATGCTAAAGAAGCTAACAATCGGTTTGGTTTTTCTAGGGATATTAATAGTTTCGATATATGCTGCGACCGCAGCTCCAGTGCTTTCAGTCACAAGTCTCAGTTTGACTGGCAGGCCAGGAGAAATTGTCCAGGACATCGTCTATGTCACGACAAATTCAACTGTCGCAGTAAACAATGTTGTTATATCATTCAGCGGCCTCGGCCCGGAATATCAGCTGAACGCAAGCCCATCAACATTCAATCTCGCTGCAGGCGGCTCACAGCAAGTGACAATCTATGGCATGGTTCCTAAGAGGATCGACACCACAAAGACATTCACAGGAAAAGTTGTTGCGACTGCAGGAACCCTGTTTAATAGCAACAATGTCGTCTTTGTCCCTAAAGGCCAGCTCACATTCAGCTCGGTCTCGGTCAAGTACGGCACAAAATCAAAAGGCGTCTCTACAGACAGCTCTTCATATGTTGAAGTGAGGCCTGGCGACAGCATCAGGATAACCGGCAAGGTCTATAACAGGTTCGGCTCGATGGATGTGAGGATAGAGAATGTCGATGTGACAGCCACAGGAGACGGAAGCGATTTCACAGTAGATGAGACTGACAGCATCAGCGACATAGACTCAAGGAGCAGCAGCGGAAGGACCTTTGACATCTCATTTGATATTCCTGACGACCAGGATGAGGATACAATACCGATAACGCTTGAAGCCACAGGATTTGATGAATTCGGCTCATTCCACAAGGATGAGATCAACTTCGACATAAGGATAAGGAAAGTGAATGATGACATCAGCATAACAAGCTACAGCATCAATCCTTCATTAGTCTCATGCAGCCGCAGCATCGAATTGAGCATGAACATCCAGAATGTCGGCGCAGACGACCAGAGGCAGGCAGCAATAACAATAGAAAACACCCAGCTGGGCATCAAGGACAAGGAGGATTTGATAACGCTTGATGCAGATGTGGACTCTGACGAGAACACTTACCAGAAGTCATTCACGCACACGCTTGACAAGAATGTCGAGGCAGGAAGCTATGAGTTCAAGTTTGTCGCTTACTATGATGATGACAAGGTGCTTGACACAAAGCTTGCGACTTTGACAGTCCAGGACTGCGGCGCAAAGGTTACAACGACAGTGCCTCCTTTGACGACAACGCCAACAACGGTTGTCTTCAACACAGGCCAGCAGCCGGTCAACTTCCAGCAGCCAAACAAAGGCAGCATACTTGACAACAACACTTATCTTGCAGTATTGATAGGCGCGATAGTTGTTGTGGCAGTGCTTGGATTTGCCATGATAGTTTACTTGTTCAAGCCTAAATAAGGCTTTTTTTCTTTTATTGTTCTTCTTTATTCCACAAATTATATAAACCAGTATACTTATTAGTATATTCTATGATATTCAATTATGTCTCCCCGATGGAGCGTGATTATCTTCCTATGGGCGACCCTGAGCCTGGCCATCCTCTAGACTTAGAAGGCCCACTGCCGTATTCTGATGTCATAGACCAAGATGCCACTAAGACACCTATTGTCGGGACGAGAGAACTAGGCCAGAGCGTGCCTGAAGGTCAGAGATTTGGCAGCTTCATCCAGACGACACAGCAGGCGATAAGGCAAGGAGCTGGCGTCTTGGAACTCTCGACAAATATGGGCGGCGGAGGAGAAGCTGTAGGCGCTGAAAGCTATGGCAAAGAGGCGAGGCAGGAGATAAGAGAGATAGCAAAAGTCGCAGGCGTCGACATAATAAGCATACACACGCCGACAAACATAGGCAACCTTTCTGGTTTCAATCCCCAGGACAAGAGCTTCAATGATGAATACAGGAAGATAGAGCTTGATGAAGTCAAGAAAGCGATAAATTTTGCGGCTGATGTCACACAAGGGAGCGCGATAGTCGTGCACACTGGAGAATTCCAAAGAGATATGAGCAGAGAAGCGTGGGCAAAAGACCCAGAAAATCCGGATCAGTTCCAGTTCCTTTCTCATCAAGAAGAGCCTGGAAGAGGCTCAATCTATTGGGTTGATGACAGGAATGGCCGCGTTGTCGGGGAATTGAGAAAAAATCAAGTCATCTATGAGCCTGTTTTTGAGACAAACAAGAAGAGCGGCAAGTGGGTCGATGTCACGGGGAAAGAGATCAATGAAAGAGATGTAAATCAGATGCTGAACCGCGTCCCGATGATGGGGGATGACGGCAAATTCAAGGTGGAAGCAAAGAGCTGGGAAGATTTCAACAGGATGGCAGATGAATGGAACAGTAAGTATCCTGGCGAGCATAAGACTGCAGAAGAGATGCTTGTGAGGACAAGGATGTTGAATCAGATAGCATCAAGCCAGGGAATCGCTGCTTATTATTCTCAGGATTACGAAAAGAACCTTGATCTCAGAAGGAAGCTTGAAGACGCAAAGAACAACTGGAAAGAGATCGAATCTATAACACCAGAATCAGAGCGCTGGAAGCTGAAAAGGCAGACGAGAGAGATGACAAGACATTCATCTGAATTTGTAGATGAAGGAAGAGAAGCGGAATTGCCGAGCTTAATCATCGAGAGGCAGATAAAGGAGCTTGAGAGAAGCCTGAGGCATTCGCATGAATACGCTTCCTCAATGGAAGCGCAGGCAAAAGAGGCGATGGACCAGTTACAGCATATTAAGCCGTTGAGCAAATACGGGATTGAAAGGACAACACAGACATATGCTGAGGCTGCGATCCATGCTATGGACAAGACAAGAGAGAAGAAGCTGGACAAGCCCATCTTCCTGGCTCCAGAGAACTTGTGGCCCGAAATGGGCTGGGGAACTCATCCTGATGAATTGATAGAATTGGTGCAGAAGAGCAGGCAGCAGATGGTGAAGCTGCTGACGAGCCAGAAGATAGTGGATCCTCACCAAGTTATGGACAAGGAAGGCCATTTCAAGGAAGTCAACAATCCATATTACGATCCGCACTTGAGCAAGGAAGAAGCAGAGAAACGTGCCAATGACCACATCAAGGCAACTTTTGACACTCAGCACTTGAGCATGTGGTGGAAGCATTTCCAGCCGAGGGCAGGAGAGACAGAGCAGCAGACAAAGGCAAGATTTGATTCATGGTATCTGCAGCAGGTGGACAAGATGAACAAGGCAGGCATACTTGGCCATCTGCACATTGTTGACAGCATGGGCGGCGGCCATCAGCATCTCCCTGCAGGACAAGGGATATTCCCGATAGTAAAAGCGATTGAAGGCCTGAAGCAAGCAGGATACAAAGGAACTATGATATCAGAGGCATGGGGCGAATCCCATATATCTGCAGACAGGATTTTGACACAGGCATGGCGCGCCTTCGGCAATCCGATATTCAGGACGGGTTTTGCGCCTGGAACATTCGGCTCTGTGACACCAGA
>JAGVOV010000010.1 GCA_020052545.1 archaeon
GAAAGGCGTAGATGATGTCGGTGTCCCTGTATTGTTATTGTTCTGGCATCCTGCGCCGACAATAAATATTGAGATTATCGCAAAAACCAACAACATCGTCTTTTTCATTTTATCCTCCCGTGCTCCTCAGCTCTATGTTCTTCTGAATGCTAACCTTATAGCCATAACGCAGCTTCACAATCAAAGTGGTTATGTATGAATTGTCCTGCTGTGATATCGGTATGTCTTCACAGTAAAAATAACCTGTACCGGAATTGCCCATATTGATGAGCTGAGGTTTGCAGTCGTTGACCAAGTTGCCGGCAAGCGTCACGCTTTCCACCTCAACCCTATTTATATCAAGCGGATTAAAAAGATTCGGGCAGTTCGGTATAGCATAAGCTGGATCAAGCAAAGTGCCACTGCCTGAATTTGTAACTGTAACCTTGAGCCTTAATCTTTTTCCTCCCGCTACAGACTCCTGTTCAACTCCGGAGATGGAGACTGGTGCGCCTTGGCTGCCTGTCCCTGTTATCGCACCAGCATTGCAGGCCTTCTCAAAATTAGTCTTCCATGGCTGCGGGTCGAGGCAGAGGCTCACGCTCGCCTCAGTGTTGTAAAGATAACAAGCATCCACTCTTATGGGGACATTGAGCCTTGTTGTCTGTCTTGGCAATACAACTGCGCCTGTGAAAAGATATTGCCTATATCCACCCTCTCTGTTATACTGCGTCCTCATGTCGCTGTCACCCATAAATGTGAACTGAACCCCGCTACCGTCATTCGGTATCGGGATAACGTCGCTCCTGACAGGCATATTGGCATCTCTGGCCGCTGTTATGATGCTCCTATCAAATCCGCTCAGGTAGAAGACGCCATCCGGAACTTGTTCTGTCCCCCTATTCCACATCTCCATGCCGATATTGAAGACATCACCATCATAAACAACATTGGCCGGCATATTGTCCATAAAGTTCATTTCCACGCCTTGAGTGCCCGTCTTATAGTTGATATCTCCTTCCTGGCTGCTCTGCGTGCTTCCACATCCAAATAAGAAAAGTGCCAACACTATCAAGATAGTTGCCAATGACTTATTCATAATGCCTTTATCCTCATAAAACCTATATAAACTTTTCTGTTAGGTCAATTTAAGTTTGTCTATTGTGACCTCTTTCGACACTGTGAAGGTGTAGCCATAGTCTAAAGTGACATCTATGACGCTTGTGTACGCTGCCTCAGGCTTGTCCAGGCCATTGTCAAGGCCGCATCTCACAAAGTCATTCTGCCCCTTGAGCTTGAAAGGCAGCGGCTCGCATCTCAAAGGCATGCCTCCAAGATTTGCGCTCACCTCTATCTTATTCCAATCATCTTTGTCAACCTTCAGATTGCTGCAGAAATCGCTGATCTTGTTCTTGTTTATCACATTGCCGTTGCCTTTGTTCTCTATGAAGATAAGGAAGCTGGGGTTCAGCTTCCCGTTGTCATCGATGAAGAATTTAGGTTCAATCTTTGTCACAGCTAGAGGAGCGCCTTGGCTATCAAGCTGCAATGTTTCAGCTTTGCAGGCCTTGTCCTGGATCCTGTTGTAGATGTCAGAATCGACGCAGATGCCTTCACTTGCCACTGTCTGATAGGCATAGCAGGCGCTGACGCTGACCAGGCTTTTATGGGTCTCGCTCAGCGCTTCAAGGTTCTTTGTCTTTATGTTGAAGAATCTGACATCAGCCTCTCCATCGGGATTGGCTATACTCTTGCCTTTAAGGCCCAGCTGCATCGTCTGCTGCGATAATGGGTACATATAATCTGGCTCATAATTCAGCACCAGCCTCCCATTTGCTATATCAGATGCGCCGCTATCTCTGACTTCAAGTCCTACTTGGAATGTTGTTGCTTCATAAACATTGTCGGGCGGCGCCCCATCAAGAAGCTGCAGTTCCAGTCCAGAATTTCCGGTCCTGTAGTTGGTGTCGCTTATAGGGTTCTGTGTCTCGCCGCCTAGCGAGCAGCCGAACAAAAGCATAGAAACCAAGAGAAGAGCATGCAACTTCATGCTATCACCTCTTTAGGCTGGACATAAATAGTTGCGCTTTTCTCAAGGCTATAATCATAATCTACAATGGTCCTTATGTATTTTGTTGATATAGGTGCGTTCCCTAGAAGATTGTCGAGATATTTTGAGTCATAGCCGAAATGGCAATACACATTCTGGAAAGTCTTCAGCTTTTTTGTCCTGTCCATGTTAAGCTCGTAATAAGTGTAGAAGCTGCAATCATTCTCGCAGGCAGGCCTGTTGGCTATTGAGCCCGATTTGCAGAGCTGCACGCACATGCTTGAGTCGACCTCTTTGATGGGATGGTCGCAAGCCTCGTCCCCAGTCTTTATCTTTATGCCAAGCGGGACCTGCAGCGAAAGCTTCGATACGTTCATCACGTATCCCTCATCCCTATTCTCTATTGTGACGCCTACCCTAGACAAGTCATCCTGATTGTCTATCTTTATCCCGATAGGCTGCGCTTCTGTCGTCGCCATGCCCACTTTTATCGGTCCATTGGTGAAGACGGCTGTGGGATTTGTGTCAGTTATCCCGAATTCCTGGAATATGTCTAATTTTTCCATGAGCATGGATCTTTTCTTTTGGTAATCCATGAAATAGGCCTTGATGTATGCAAGCGTAGTGAAGTCATATTCAGCCCTTATGTAGATGGTGTGCGCCCCGGCAGTGGCTTGAGGGAATGTGCATTCTATAGAAGCCTCTTCCTGGCTGTAAACATCAAAAGTCAGAATCTTCTTGTTGTTCCCAAGGTCGCCGGAGTTTTTTTCTTTGTCCATCCAGCAAGTCACACTTATCCTGACCGGCTTATCATCACCAGTGCTCAATGCCTTTACCTTAAGATTGGCCCAGACAGACACCTTGTCGCCATCCCTATACTCGGGATCTGAGGCTTCCAGATTCTCAAGGTAGACGCCAAGCTGCGTATACTGGTTTTCCTCCACTTCACCTTCATAATATCTTCCTTCCGCTATCGCAGTCTGCTTGGTCAAGAAATTGTTCCATGCGTCAATAGGGTTCAATGTAGAAAAGAAATTTCCGAGCTTGGCAATGAATATTGATATCTTTCCGACAGCTTTTCCCAGCCACCCTTCTCCTGCAGTCTTTGAGCTGCCGCCGACCGTTATGAATATCGCGAACACAACCAGCACTATCAGGACAACAGCGCCAAGAGCCTTTGCGATGCCAAAACCCTTCCCTTGGCTGAGGTCGACACTTATCCTGTTTTGGACAGGCTCTGCAGGAGCGCTTGCCCGGAATTTCCTTACCAAATACCACACTGCAGCAGCAATGATTGAAGCCAGCGCGAGCCAAGGGCTTACCCAGAAAAGTGCGCCAAAAACCATAAGGCTCGCAAGTATCGAGACAGAAATCTTCCATATGTTCCTGTATCTTGCGTAATTTCTCCCTGCCTCTTCTCCAAATCTCTGCGTGATATCACTAAGCGCATCTATCTGCTCGTCAACGCGTTGCTTATCCACCACTTTTTGTCACCGAAAAAAGCCACAAAGCAGAATACATCATGTTTTCACCCAATCTGGGACCTCCTTTTTATGGCTTATAAAAGTAAATCTTAAGCTCTGAAATCTCAATAGTATTCTTGTCAGGCTCAATCCTCACATAGTTGTTATCCGTCTGGTCAAAGTATTCCTTCGGTATCATCCTGAGAACCTTGAGCTTGTCCTTTGCGTCTATAGATATTATATGGCCGTTGACTATGAGCTTAGCCCTCTTGTAATCGCCGTTGTTGACGAATTTTATGCTTGCATTAAGCTTCCTGTTACCATTGATCAAATTATTGTATTCTTTGTCTGAAAGGTCAAAATAATAAGTAGGATAAGTAGCCTTCTTGAGCCCGGTCTCGACCCTCACATTGTCTACAGTGTATGTCCCTTTAGACGTCTTGAATGTTATCTTGTTGTCTCCATTCTCAAGGAACTGTTTTGGCACATCTTTGAAGTTCAGCACGCCGCAATCCGGCACGCCGCTGAAGATCTCATTGCTGTTCACGGTGATGTCAAGCTGGCCTACATCTTTTATCTTGCACTCCGGGTTGAACCTTAATGTGGCTTTCTGTATGTTACTAAATTCATCGCTTTCAAGATAGATGTCTGATGTGCTGCTCTGCTTGCTTTCATCAGTTATGTCACCGAAGATGTTTATGCTATCCAGGCTGTATGCATTGCTGCTCCAGAACTGCCAGCCAACACCAGACACAGAGAACTCAAGCACATTGTTTGCCTTGACTAAGTTTTTCGGCAGCTTTATCGGCTCAGGATTGATGGAAGCTATGGCATTGTCAAACACAACATTCCCGTTCAATGTTATCACAAGACGCCCAGAACGCTCCTGGGCATTGAAGCTCAGCACATAGTTGTCTGTCATCTTTATGTCTTCAACGCTGAAGCTCACTTGCTTCTTCTGCTTCTCAAAGACATTGCTTTTCACATATAAGCTGTTGGCAGCCTCAAGTATGTCTGTACGGGTAGTCTTGTAAAGCGTGAAGGCAGATATGTCGTGCTCAAAAGTCTGGTCTGTGACAAATGTCAATGTGCCTGGCCTTTCAAAGACAAAAGTATTGTCATCATCTGCGGAAATTGATCCAGACTCATTTGTCGTGTTCAGGAGCTTGTCCCTTTCTGCCGGCGGAAGGAAAAGTACGTAAAATATGACAAAAAGCGTTATCAAGGCAAGCAATACGGCCGCACCACCGGCAGATGAGCTCTCAACGGCGCTAGAGCCCCCTCCAGAATCACCATGTTCGCTGCCCTTTTTATTCCTGAAAAGCCTCATTTTGCTTTTAAAACAATATATCCAACTATATATATTCTTTTCTATTCTTGGCAAGGTTTTTATACTCAGGAAGGGCATCAAAGGCCATGCGGATGCTTGAAAAGGATCTGAGGCATGGGACGCTTAAGGTAAAAGTAGAAACAGCAGAAGACCTATGGTCCCTCAGCCAGATAATAGAGGCAGGAGACATGGTTGAAGGCAGCACGATAAGAAAGATCAAGCTTGGCGGGGAAGAAGACAGGAAGTCAGAAGTGATAAAGAGGCACATCACATTAAGGCTGGCTGCCGAAAAGGTCGATTTTGAGACAGAATCTTTGAGGATATCAGGCACAATATTGGAAGGTTTCGAGGACATCCCAAAAGGTGCGCATCACACGCTTAATATCGAGCAGAATTCTAAAATAAGCATAGTAAAACACGAGTGGCATGGCTATCAACTCGACAAGATTGAGGAAGCATGCAATGAAAAGCCGGCAAAAATTTTGATTTGCGTATTTGACAGGGAAGAGGCTTATTTTGCCTTGCTGAAAAGAAATGGGCATCAGATGCTTTCCTCCATAAAGGGAGATGTGGAGAAGAAGGATTTCGGCCAGAAAGGGAGCAATTTTTTCGCGGAGATCGTCAAGGAACTAGCAGCTTATGAAGAAAGGTACAATCTCGACAGCATCATACTCGCAAGCCCCGCTTTCTGGAAAGAGGAGCTGATAAAAAACCTCAATGATGAGAAGCTGAGAAAGAAGATGATATTGGCGACATGCAGCTCAGCCACAGAGAGCGCGATACAGGAAGTGCTGAAGAGGGATGAGCTGAAGCAAGCTTTAAAGCAGGAGCGCTCGATAGCTGAAAGCGGCCTAGTGGAAGAATTCCTCTCAGAGCTCAGCAAAGACAACCTTGCATGCTATGGCCTGAATGAAGTGAGGGCTGCAGCAATCTCCGGAGCCATAAACAAGCTGCTTGTGACAGATTTTCTGCTGCATAAGGCAAGAAAAGAGAACCTTGATGTGGAAAACGTGATGAAGATGGCAGAAAAGACAAAGGCGGAAGTCAAGATAATATCAAGCCAGTTCGAGGCAGGGAAAAAGCTCGATGCGCTTTCAGGCATCGCAGCCATATTGAGATTTAAGATAACGTAATCGTAATCTTTAAAAACACAAAAAACTAAAGCCTATTATGGCGGAAAAATCATTGCAGGGCATCGAGAGTGAGGAAGCTCCAATAAGATGCCCGAGCTGCGGCAGCAAAGATTTTGATTTAGATGGTGTTGAGCGCTTCTGCAAGAAGTGCGGCTACGTTTTCGAATGATAAAAAGGATTAGGCGCAAGATAAAACTGTTTCTTAGGAGAAAAAAGCGCTGGTGGGATTCCCGCAACAAAGGACAGAAAAGATACATGATAGCTTTCTTGGCCATAAAACTGTTCTTCATGCTTCTTGTGATGGCCGGCTTGATATATATTATCCTCTGGCTGCGAAACCGATAGCTTTATTAAGAATTTTCAGAAACCACCCGCTACACATTGGAGGTGCTTATAATGATTGAGGTTGTGTTTATTATCAGCATATTATCGCTGGCTTTTGCGGCATATCTTGCAAGCTATGTCCTGAAGCAGGACGACGGCACAGAAAAGATGCGAGTCATCTCTGATGCAATAAAGGAAGGCGCAAATGCTTTCATGAAGAGACAATATACCACAATAACAATTCTTGCTATTATCGTTGCCATGCTGATCTTTGGAATTTATGCTTCGCTTGGTAATTATGAATATGCCTGGCACACTGCAATTGCTTTCATTCTTGGTGCGCTTTGCTCAGGGATCGCAGGATTTGTGGGAATGTACATCAGCGTAAGAGCAAACATAAGGGTCGCAAGCGCCGCAAGGACAAGCCTCGATAAAGCCCTGAAGATCGCATTGAGGGGAGGCGCAGTATCCGGGCTTCTTGTTGTAGCAATGTCATTGATTGGGGTCGCAACATTGTTCTATGCATACGGCGGCGAAACAAATCCCATGAAGGCACCATTGCTGATTGTCGGTTTTGGATTTGGCGCTAGCTTTGTTGCATTATTTGCCCAGCTTGGCGGCGGAATCTACACTAAAGCCGCGGATGTAGGCGCAGACCTTGTCGGTAAGGTCGAAGCAGGAATCCCAGAAGACGATCCGAGAAATCCGGCAGTCATCGCAGACCTCGTCGGTGATAATGTAGGAGATTGTGCCGGAAGAGGCGCTGACTTATTTGAGAGCACGGCGGCAGAGAACATCGGGGCGATGATTCTCGGAATTGCGCTCTTTCCAGTATTTGGCATCAATGGCATAATATTTCCATTGGTCGCAAGAAGCTTCGGATTGATCGCTTCTATAGCTGGAGTGATGATAGTAAAGACAAAAGAGAACGGCGATCCGATGGCAGCATTGAATCGTGGCTATTTTGTGACGGCAGTCCTTGCCACGATAGGATTCGGAGCGGCAAGTTACATGCTTTTGACAGCTTACTGGCTCAGCTTCTTCGCAGCAGGCCTTGTCGGAATTGTGACAAGCATATTATTTGTCTACATAACACAATATTATACTGAATACAAGTACAGGCCAGTGCAGGAGATTGTTAAAGCCAGCGAGACAGGATCTGCAACAAATATAATATCAGGATTTGCAGTGGGTATGGAAAGTACCGGGCTTCCGGTGCTTGTCATCTCTGGCGCCTTGATCGGCTCATATTTTCTCGGTGTCGGCACAGGATTGCCTAACGGAGGCATCTACGGGACGGCAGTCGCGACGATGGGCATGCTGGCCACGGCAGCATACATACTTGCTATGGACAATTTCGGCCCGATAACAGACAACGCCGGCGGCATTGTCGAGATGAGCAAGCAACCGGACAAGATAAGGAAGATGACAGACCGCTTGGATGCTGTCGGAAACACGACAAAGGCATTGACAAAAGGCTATGCTGTCGGCTCAGCAGCTCTTGCAGCATTCTTGCTGTTCTCCGCATATTTCGATGAAGTGCAGGCATATGGCCTGAATTTGACCGGGATAGACTTGGCAAAGCCTGTCGTCTTTGTAGGCGGAATGCTTGGGGCAGTCTTGGTCTTCATCTTCAGCAGCTTTGCGATCAGGGCGGTTGGAAAGACAGCAAGCGCAATCATAACAGAAGTGAGGCGCCAATTCAAGGCAGACAAGGGGATCATGAAAGGCACATCAAAGCCGGACTACGGCAAATGTGTTGATATAACAACTAAGGCTGCATTAAGGGAGATGGTGCTGCCGGGCCTTACAGCAATAATTGTACCGGTGCTGATAGGATGGCTGCTTGGAGCAGAGGCTGCTGGAGCGATGCTCATGGTAGGCACAATTGCCGGTGTAATCCTTGCTCTGTTGCTGAATAACGGCGGCGGCGCTTGGGATAATGCCAAAAAATACATCGAGATGGGCAACCTGGGCGGAAAAGGGAGCGAAGCCCACAAGGCAGCGGTTGTCGGCGACACTGTGGGAGATCCTTTCAAGGACACTGCAGGACCGAGCTTGCATGTCTTGATAAAGCTGCTGGCGACATTAACCTTAGTGTTAGTCCCCCTGTTTGTTTAGGGGATTTTTATTCTTTTATTTTATAGAATATAGCGAAAGCTATGGCAAAGAAAGGCAGCAATGAGATCATTGCAATCCTCTGGCCTGCAAGTGAGGATATTATCCCAAATATCAATGGCCCGGTGACAGCGCTTGCCTTGCTCGCAAACCCGTTGAAGCCGAAGAACTCAAATCTCTTCTTCTCTGGCACCATGTGAGCGAGCCACGACCTCGCAATCGACTGGCTTGACCCCATCACAAGGCCGGCCAGCACTGCGATGAAATAGAACATGGCCTTTGAGCTTGCAATGGCCATCAGAATTATTATTATGCACCAGATGAACAGCGAAAAAAGC
>JAGVOV010000032.1 GCA_020052545.1 archaeon
ACGCATACTTCTTCTCTTCCAGCCCAAAGTCAGTCTTTTCGTAAGGCTCGCCGCGGTGATTTGTCAATAAGATCCCAGTTTTCTTGGCCATTATCGGGGCTGCCCCGAAATCATGCCTGCCCCAGCTCGCGCCGATAAGCGCCTTGCTTTGGCCGTTGAAAACCATCGCTTTCGCAAGTATGCCGGGAGTCCTGATCACAGCGCATTTTAATTCCTTATTTATTGCTCTATCAACAGCCTCGATAGTTTTTGCATCCCATGAATGTGAAGGGTCAAAATAAACTTGATTGATTGCTCTGTCTTCCTTACCAATGAACTCAAGCCCCGTTTCTTCTGTCGCGATATATATCTGCTTTTTCATAACGTTCGATTCTATTCCGGCGACGTTCCTGCCATCCTCGTATATGCCTATTATCGTGCCGAATTTTGGCTTCCTGTTGATGAAGCTCCTTGTTCCATCTATGGGATCGATAAGTATGCATTTGCCGCTGCCCGTGTATCTGCCGCCGAACTCTTCTCCAAAGACATCAAAACCCGGCAGTTTTTCAGCAAAGAATTTTCTCAGCGCCTTCTCTGTCTCCTTGTCTGCAAGCGTCACCACATCAGATGCTGTGCTTCCGCTGTATTTATTGCTAACTTCTTTGTTGCCTATCTCTATCATCTTCTTGGCTGCAAGCTTAGCAGCCTCAATCAATATTTCTCTGTAGCGCATAATATCAGGAAGTTTAATAGTATTAATAAAACTTAGCAAACCTTTTATACAGCTGAAGCAAACTAAACATCATGGAAATCAAGAAGCTGAATGATTATATGTGGGAGCTGCCTAAGCAGGGCAGCATGAATGTCCCGGGCCTTGTCTTCGCCTCTGAAAGATTGATGAGCAAAATCCAGCATGACAAGACAATTGAGCAGATCAGGAATGTCGCCTGCCTCAAGGGCATTGTGAAGCATTCTATCGCGATGCCTGACGCGCACCAAGGCTACGGCTTCCCGATAGGCGGTGTTGCTGCTTTCGATCTTGAGGAAGGGATAATAAGCCCTGGTGGTGTTGGCTATGACATTAATTGTGGTGTGAGGCTGATAAAGACGCCATTCAATTTCAGTCAGGTCGAGCTGAGAAAGAAGGATTTGATAAATGACATGTTCAAAAATATTCCGGCAGGTGTAGGCCGCGCAGGCAAAGAGAAAATCAATAAAGATGTCTTTGCGGAAATTACTGAGAAAGGCGCCCAATGGGCTGTCGAGAACGGCTTTGGAAAAAAAGATGACCTTGACAGCATGGAAGAATATGGGAAGATATCAGGCTCTGAATTCAGCAAGGTGAGCAATGAGGCTGTGCAGAGAGGCGTGCCTCAGTTGGGGACATTAGGCAGTGGAAACCATTTCCTTGAGATACAGAGGATCGACAAGATAATTGATGAGAAGGCCGCAAAGACATTCGGGATAAAGAAAGACCAGATAGTTGTCATGGTCCATTGTGGCTCTCGCGGTTTCGGTCACCAGATCGCGTCAGACTACATCAAGTTGATGGAGCAGAAGTTCGGCCACGAGCATCTGCCGGACAGGGAATTGAGCTGCGCGCCGATACAGAGCGAAGAAGGCCAGAGATATTTCAAGGCCATGCACTGCGCCATCAATTTCGCCTTCGCGAACAGGCAGATGATAACGCACCAAGTCAGGGAATCTTTCAAGAGGGTCATGGGAGAAGAAGAGCTTGACATAATCTATGATGTATGCCACAATGTGGCGAAGATTGAGGAGCATGTGATTGACGGGCAGAGAAGGAAAGTTTGCGTCCATAGGAAAGGGGCTACAAGAAGTTTTGGCCCTGGCCGCGTTGAGATTCCGGAAAAATACAGGAGCCTTGGCCAGCCGGTCATAATCCCTGGCAGCATGGGCACTGCAAGCTACATTCTTTTGGGCACAACAAAAGCTGAGGAACTGAGCTTCGGCAGCACAGCGCATGGCGCCGGCCGCGAGATGTCAAGAACCCAAGCGCTGAAGGATTTCAGGGGAGAAGCTTTGGTGAAAGAGCTCTTGGCTCAAGGCGTCGATGTCAAAGGAACGTCGATGAAAGGTTTGGCAGAAGAGGCACCTGGCTGCTACAAGGACATTGATGAAGTTGCACTCGTCTCTCACGAAGCGGGCATAGGCAAGATGGTAGCAAGGCTCGTGCCGATAGCAGTCATGAAAGGATAATTTTAACCAAATATTCTTCCAAGTATAAAGACGCCTAAGAATACAACTGCAGCAACTCCCGTTCCAACAATGGCCGAAACAATGAATCCGCCGCCGAAAGCCAATCCGTCATCCATGAAGCGAGGAAAGCTCCTGTCGTATAATAACAAGATGTTATTATGGTAACAAAAGAAAGCCCCCAGGACCAGACCCAGAACGGGTCTTTTAAAAACGCAAGGAAACAAAGTTTCCGGCGCCCAGATGACTTCGTCATCTTGGGGAACTGGTAGAAACAGGTGAGTGTGTAGGGCACAAGGCCCCCCACTATACGCCCCGGACCAGACCCAGAACAAATCTTTCAAGATTTGATAGAAGAGAAGAATTAGTGGGATTAAAATCCCACAAACGCCCCGGACCAGACCCAGAACAAATCTTTCAAGATTTGATAGAAGAGAAGAATTAGTGGGATTAAAATCCCACAAACGC
>JAGVOV010000043.1 GCA_020052545.1 archaeon
AATGGCGCACCATAACATCGGCAAAAGTCTGGGGATCATATGTGTGGACCTCAATGCTTGGATTCTTTGCGGCCACCCAAAGCGCAAATTTCTCTCCAAAATCACTTCCTACTTCCACCAAGAATGCATCGTCAATGCTTGAAACTGCGTTTATGAATCTCTTTCTTGTTGCTTCGGGCAGTCCATAATAGAGAAGATTGAAGTCAACAGGGGAGCCATTCTTCTGCACGTCAGGATCTTTACCAGCATCCTCAATGAATCTTTCTAGATAAGTTTCCAGATAAGTTCTTGTCATCTCCAGTATCTTTTTAGTGTCTTGCATGGCCCAACAAGGCGGTTATAGGATTTCTAGTATTTAAATCTTTCGCTTTTGTAGCCACTATATGGTAGTAACTAATAGAAAAGCTTAAATATTGCATAATCAATCGAGGACAAATGGACAGGAGAGACATGCTTGCAGCCACAGTAATATTAGGCAGCGGGCTGGCAGTATTGGGCATAAAGTACTTTTTTGAGAGGTCTCCAGAGCAGCTTGAGAAGGATATGTTCCAGGAATTCTTCGCGGCTAAGCCATTCGGCATGGGCAGTGCTGAGGGTTCAATATATGAAGTCATAAACAAAGATGATTATGGGATAGGCACTTCAGTGCATATTGGTGGCGGCTATTTCATCACCGCAAACCATGTCGCAAGAGACAAGGCATTGAAGGTAGTGAACAAGCGCCATAGATACGGCCTTTTTGGGAAAAAATCAAGCTTTGAAGTGGCAGGCAGGGATGAATTGAATGACATAGCGCTCCTGAAGGCGGCGATAGAGCCTGACGGCGATGCTATTGTGTCATTGTCAGATTCTGTCAGCAATGTCGGCGATCCTGTGTCGATATTCGACATCATGGGGTTCAGGGGAGAGGGCTATTTGCTTTCATTTGCTGGTGTTGATATCTGTGATAGTGGAAGAGTCATTGAGGATTATGGAAAACTCGAGATGGAGAAAGGCTCTGGCTTGCTGGAGACATCAGGGAAAGTCATAAATTTTGACATTGACGGCATAAACAGAAGATTCAAGAGCCATTATTCCAAAGAGAACAAGAGGACGCAGTCTCTCTCAACTTTAGTCTGTTTTAATGGCGCGAGCGGCAGCCCCGTCTTCAGAAGGATTGGAGAAAAATTCCTGCTGGAAGGTATTGTGGTGCATGCACTTGGCACTAAGAACGCTATCGCAACACCAGGGAATCCAAACGGTTTTACCTCTATGCAGCAGACAGCCACAGTCTACGCAAATAGGGACGCGATAGAGAATCTTGTAAGAGTATATTTAGGTGGTGGCAGATGAAAACAGCCTTGAAAATGTTTTTGGGGATTGCAATCTTTTATTCCACGAGCAATTACGATAATTCAAGACTTGTTTCTATGCAGCAGGATAAGATGATGGCCGTCGGCCCTGGCGAGATATGCTATAACCGCGGCCCCTTGGAGTCTATGGGATTCATCGACTGCTCTGCCGTCATACTTGATTTTGGCAATTCTGCATTGATGGCCCATGCATACAAGAACCCATCTAAGTACAACTTTGTCTCGACAGATGATGTTGTTGACAAGATGCTTGATGAGGCAAACAAGAAAAACCTAAAGGCAGATGGCTGTGAGGCGATTGTCGACGCAGGATGCGACGAAGCTTTGGTGAAGATAACAAAAGAGCTCAGGAAGCATGGGATAAAAGTCAGGATTGCAGACACCAGAGGGGCGCCGAGAGATGAATTCAGCATAAGATACAGAGATGTGCGCTATGATCCTTTGACAGAAAGAGTGACAATAGATAGCCTAAGCTCTAACTAGCCCCAATTATCCAGGTGTATATGGTCGGCTGGCACGTTCTCTTTGGCCAGTATCCCCGTTATCAAAGTTATCATCGGCTGAGGGCCCACAACATAATAATAGACCTTTGTCAAATCCTGGATGTGCGCTTTGAGAATGTCTGCTGATATAAGGCCTTGATGGCCTTTCCAGTCTGGCGTCGGCGTGTCCACAGTATAGAAAGCGTGAAAATTGGGATTCCTTTTCTCCAATTCATCAAACTCCGGCTTGAAAGCCAGGTCTGCCGGCGTCCTTGCAGCATAGACCAGCTTGATGCTGTTCTGCATGCCGGTGTCAGCAGCGAACCTTGACATGGCCCTGAATGGAGTTATTCCGCTTCCACCGCCTATGAAAATCATATCCTGCTCCTCCGGAACGAGCTTGAACAGGCCGAATGGGCCCAGAACTTCAATCGAATCACCTTCTTTGACATGGTCAAAAAGGAATGGCGTCATGCTGCCCTTCAGGTTTAACTTAACAGAGATCTCAAAATATTCTTTTATTGTCGGCGAGGTTGATATCGAATAAGCCCTTTTTATCTGCTCTCCATCTTTGTTCTCAAATATCATCACCCATTGGCCCGGAAAGAAATCAAAGCCGGCAGGCCTTTCAAACCTGAAGCTATGGATATTTGATGTCTCCTGTGTTATCTTTATTACTTTAAGCTGCATAAAGGAAAGTTATGGAGATAAAGGTATATAATTGTTTTGGTCAGAAGAAAGCCATGTTCTCTATCACTATCATGAATCCAAGGATGACACTAATAGAAGCGGCCGTGAACGAAGCGATGCTCCTTGTCTTCTCAAGCTTCAGGCCAAGAGAGAAAGGAAGGCCTATTGCTGTGCTTATCAGGAGCATACTGATTATGGAGCCTATCCCAAAAACTGCTATGTATAGGACGCCCTGCAGGATTGAAGTTGCAGATGCCAGCACAAGGAGCATCAATGCTGCGCTGCCTGCAAGGCCATGCAGCATGCCAATAAAGAATGACTTTTTTGTGTAATGGCTGTGGTGGTGGGAAACTGTTTCGCTATGGGAATGGAAATGGATATGGGGCTTTTTATTGTGGAAATGGATATGAATGTGAATCCTAGCCCTTAATAACCTTACAAAAACACTGACACCCAAAGCAACAAGCAAAATGCCTACGCAAAGCTCGAGGAAGGTTGATAATGGGGGAGGGATAGTTACCTTAAATAACAAAATTATCAAACCGGCTATCAATAAGGAGGTTGTGTGGCCCATCCCCCACATTATGCCTACAAGCGAGGAGCTCTTTACCTTCCTTGTCTCACTCACTATGGTGGAGACTGCAGCAATGTGGTCAGCATCCAAAGCGTGCCTCAGTCCAAGGATAAAGCCAAGCCCTAACAAGCCCAATTCAACAGAAATTTTACCACCTCAGCTTCTTTTCCAGCACCCAGTTATTTATTGTTTTAGGTTTCTGGAAGGAAACCTAAAAGTTTAAATAATAACATACTCAGAAATGAGTTATTCATTTAAAAAGAGGCACCAATGGCGACATACACGGTCAGGAAGCTTGATTTGCGTTCTTTATTGCAGAAAATCATGCAGTCTTCTGAGCTTATAGCCCCTGTCAAGACCGATCTTGTCCGCTTCCAGGTTGTTGAGGATCCTCATGATATCTGTCTCACTGAGCAGAGCTTCTACCCTGTGAAAGAGTTCATCTTCAGGAAGCATGAAGTCTTGGTCAGCTTCAACGGGAAGAAAGTGATAACTCCTGTGCTTGAGCCAAAGGAGCGCGTCATTTTCGGCCTGAGGAGATGCGACCTCAACGCGATAATGCACCAGGACAAGGCATTGATTGAAGTAGATGTTAATTACAGGGCGCAGAGGCAGAATCTCACATTGATAGGCTATCACTGCAACGAAGCTCCGAGCCAATACTGTTTTTGCGGAACTTTAGAGCTGAAAGATTTCTATGACATGATGTTCTTCGACAGGGGAGATGAATTCATTGTTGATGTTGCCACGGAGAACGGCAGCAGGATTATCGGGAAATATCCTGAATTCTTCAGGAAGAGCAATCATAAAGTGACAGAGGCCGACAAGAAGATAAAGAATGCAGACAGGCTTTTTAAGACAGATATCTCAAAGCTTTATGACCATCCAGACTGGCAGAAAGGCGTGGATAAATGCCTCAGCTGCGCCGCCTGCACAAGCCTCTGCCCCACATGTTATTGTTTTGAGATAAAGGATGAAGTCAGCATCCATGACACCAAGAAAGTCGACAGGGTCAGGGAGTGGAGCAGCTGCCAGCTCAAAGGATTCTCAAGAGTCGCTGGAAATCATGTCTTCAGGGACAACAGGAAGGAAAGATTCAAGCACCGCATCTATCACCAGCTTGACTATTTCAAGAAAAGATATGGCATCAATATGTGCGTTGGCTGCGGCCGATGCATAACAGCATGCCCGACAAGGATTGATTTTGTTGATATAATAAATGGGATGAAATAATGCAAGAAGCTGTCTTGGAGAACAAGTATGTGCCGAAGCCGGCCAAGATAAAAGAATACCATAGGGAGAGCCCTGACAATTTCTCGATAACATTGGACATCAAGTTCAAGCATGATCCTGGGCAATTTGTCCAGATATCCATCCCAGGGATAGGGGAAAGCCCGATATCGATATGCAGCTATTCTGGCGAGAATTTGAGGCTCAACATAAGGGAAGTTGGCAATGTCACAAAAGCTTTGGGTAAGATGAAGAAGGGCGACCCAGTCTTCATCCGCGGCCCTTATGGGAGAGGCTATCCTATGCAGCTGCTCAAAGGCAACGATGTTGTCATCATAGGCGGCGGCTGTGGTGTCGCTCCATTGAGGGGAATAATAGAATATATTGAGCATCATAGACAAGATTATGGTAAAGTCTATCTTTTCCTGGGTTTCAGGAGCCCTGATGACATCCTGTTCAAGAGGGAGATGGACCATTGGAAGATAAAATACAACTTGAATCTCAGCGTTGATCAGCTTCCTCCAGGAACATGCTTTGACGGCAAGGTCGAGTTTATCACAAAATTGGTAGAGGCTACGCAATTGACGAACCAGAACAAAGTGGTTTTTCTTTGCGGGCCACCAAAGATGATGGACATCGCATCCGGCATTTTGATGAAGAAAGGCTTCCACGAGGACCAGATTTTCGTGAGTGCGGAAAGGCTTATGTATTGCGCTGAGGGCATATGCTGCCACTGCATGATACATGAGAAATTCTGCTGCAAGGATGGCCCAGTCTTCAGATATGATGAATTGAAAGGTTACAAAAATGACTAAGCCAAAAGTAGGTTTTTATGGCCTTACAGGATGCGCAGGCTGCCAGCTCTCTGTATTGTTCAGCGAGGATGAAATAGTCTCTGTGCTTGGGCTCATAGATATTGTGTCCTTCCCATTCATAAGAGAAAAGAATATTGATCAGCATTTCGACATCTGCATAGTTGAAGGATTGGTCGCTGACAAGCATGACCTTGAGACATTGAAGAAGCTCAGGGAAAATTCTAGTATTTTGGTTGCGATAGGCGCTTGTGCCCACACAGGCAATGTTCCTGCATACAGGCATTATACCTTGAAGGAGAATTACCAGCATCTCCTATATGAGAAAAAAGAAGGCATCCAGGATATCGATCCCACACCATTGGATTCATGGGTGAAGGTGGATTACACAATTCCTGGCTGTCCCCCAGACAAGAGAGAGATAATGAATTTCATAAAAGCTCTTCTTTTGGGAAAAGAGCCTTTGACTTACTCGAGCCCAGTATGCGTCGAATGTAGAAGGAACAATAACCTATGCCTTCTGGAAGAGGGAAAGCTTTGCCTCGGCCCGATAACGAGGGGCGGCTGCAACTCTGTCTGCACAAATGGCAGCTTTGAGTGCTGGGGCTGTCGCGGCCAGACCGATGATGCCAATATCCCTGCTTTTGTCGCTTTATTGCAGGAAAAAGGATTCAAGAGAGAGGAAATTTTGAAGAGGATGCGCGAATTTGTCGGCCTGAAGTTGCCGGAATCTACGATGGTGTTTTTCAATGGGAACAATAACGCTTGATCATCTGACAAAGATAGAAGGACATGCTACATTAGCGCTGAACATAGATAATGGTGTCGTGAACAAATGCGAGCTTGGAAGCGTCGAAGGAAGCAGATATTTTGAAGGGTTGTTGAAAGGCCATAAGTTCAATGAGGCGCATGAGATAACATCAAGGATCTGTGGGATATGCAGCTGCGCCCATACCATAGCTGCGATAACGGCGATAGAGAATGCGCTTGATGTCAAGCCTTCTTATCAGACTCTTGAATTGAGAAAGTTGCTGACATTGGCTGAAAGGATAAGGAGCCATGCAACCCATCTTTATTTCCTGGCATTGCCTGATTATCTTGGCTATGAATCTGCACTGTCCATGCTGCCGAAGTATAAGAAAGAAATCCTGCTGTCATTGAAGATGGTGAAAGTCGGCAATGACATGGTGCGCATGATTGGCGGAAGAGATATGCACCCTGTGTCCGCGACTGTAGGCGGCTGGCACAAAGTCCCCACGAAAAAGCAGATGCTTGAGATGGCAGCCTCTTTGAAGACGATAAAGGAAGATGCTGTGAAGACAGTTAAATTATTCGCAAAATTGAAGGTCCAGAAGTTCGAGAACAAGACGCAGTATTTCTGCCTCTGTGACGGAAGGGAATATCCAACAATCGGCGGGAATGTGAAGAGCCAGGATTCTATGTTTGAGCAGCGCGATTACCTCAATTTCGTCAAGGAATATCATGAAGATTACAGCACGGCAAATTTTGTTGTCAAGGACGGGAAGAGCTATATGGTAGGAAGCTTGTCCAG
>JAGVOV010000063.1 GCA_020052545.1 archaeon
ACGTATTTTTTATTTTTCTTAGAAGAAAAAGATTGCGTCCCTCGGTCTAAAGACCGAGGTCAAATCGACCGATTAATTTAAAAACTCTTTTCCTTTCTCAAGCTTTATGCGTCTGTAGCTCAGCTTGGATAGAGCAACAGCCTTCTACTCTTAGGAGAAGAGAGCTGTGGGTCGAGGGTTCAAATCCCTTCAGACGCGCTTTAAATCAATTTCGAGCGAAGCTCCTTTTGGTGCAGCTTTTATGAAAAAGGTGCATCCCTTCAGACGCGTAGTGTAACGGAGCGGCTAAGGTATGTTGCGTAAGCAACTTTACCTTCAGACGCGCTTAATTGTTCTTAGGCACTAATGGTTTAAAGGTAAAAAAACTTGACTGTTCCATAGATAAATTTATATAGTATTATTGGCTAAATAACTATATGAATAGAATTTTCATAGCATCTCTTTTAGTGGCTGTTTTAGCGGCTGTTTTACTGGTTTCTGGATGTGGTAAGGACAAATTTAGTGGCTGTTTAGATAAAAGTGAAGCAGATAGAGGACAATGTTATTACAACGTTGGATTTTATTCTTTAGAAAGTGTTAATGAATGCAATGATATAAAAGAGCTTAGTTACAAAGATAACTGCTATTCTGGTTTTGCAAATAAAAATAAAGATGGGAACACATGTTCCTTGATAAAATCCGATAATATACTGGCAAATTGCTTTTGGACTATCTCCTTGAGTGCGACGAAAGAGTCTGAGTGTAATACTATAAATGATTTAAAGATAAAAGAATCTTGTTTCAAAAATGTTGCTACTAACACAAATAATGCAGATTTATGTGAAAAAATAACCAACCCAGAAGAAAGAAATTTCTGTATTGTGTTTGTTGCAAGACAAACAAAAGATGGTTCTTTATGCGATAGAACTAAACCGATCTATGAAAATTGTTATACGGGCATAGCTGCTGAAACCTTAAATGAGTTATTATGTGAAAAAATCACATCAATAAGTCAAAAGGAAGCTTGTTTAGGTGCTGTAGCTATAAGAAAAAAAGATAAGAGTATTTGTGAAAAAATACCAACGAAAGAAGTCAGAGATCTTTGTTTAAGGCAGATTGCTTAACATATTTAAAGTATTAAAATTCTAAATTGCCGACTAAAGTTTTAGATGCCTAAGTTTCCTCTTCGGCCAAAAAGAGAGTGATAGAGCATTTCTGTGGAAATCCGCTTATAAAGTTTGTGAATCTGCTGTCCGGATTTTTCTTTCTCTTTCTATTTAAATAAGCTCAACTATAAAATTGGTAGGTGATAAAAATGAGAGAAAAAGAGGAATGGATCATTGTCAGGAACGGGAGCAATGGTAAGATGGAAGTTGACTTGAGAAAGATGATAGTGGAGAGTGAGAACTTTGCCGACATCTAAGGCAGGAATTTCTTCGTGTTTGCCAGCTTCTCAGGAAGATAGTTTGATATTACGAAATTCAATCCATGCGCAGCAAGAGCTTGCTGTTCTGCCCTCTTGCCAAGCTTTGCCATAAGCTCCAGCTGCTTCTGCCACTCTTTGTGCTCTCTGATGAAAGGATCATTCTTTATCATGTCCTTTATCTTCTTGATGTCAACTTCTTTCAGTGGGTGGGTGGGTAATTTATAGTCAAGTATATCTTGAGGCGTCACGCCCATAAATCTTGCTTGTGGCACGCAGAAATATTTGTTTATGTGCGCGGCATTTCCGCTCCCGACTTTCAATGTCCTGTAGATGTTGCCTATTCCGTAAGGATCGCCGTCTGTGAAGCCATATACCGGCAGCTTTCTCTCATCAGCCAGCCTTCTTATGAATCTTCTGCATGCCCTTGTCGGCACGCCTCCGAGCGATATCAGTATGCAGCGCTGTTTCTTGAAATAATTGTGTTTCACAAGCCTCTGGAACATTCCCGCAGTCTCTATCGCGAGGATGAAGTCAGCATTTGTCTGGAATTTGAGATGCTCTACGGAGCTTGGCACCGAATAGGCGCCGCTTCCGAATTTGGTGCAGTCTATCTCTATCTTCTTCTTCGTATCAGAATCCTGGTCTATGACAATCAATTCCCCGGCAACGTCGCCGCCTTTCTCTTCAGGGATGAAGCCTATCTGCTCCCTGTTTGTCATGAACATTGCCTCTATGTCATCCATGACATCATCGCTCTCCTGCTGCTCCATGAAGCGCGCGTCTCCCCAGTTCTTGCTCACGTAATATGCCTCTCTCTTTGTCGCTATGTCATCAGTCTCCACAAGGTTCTTCGATAATGACATCATTTTGAGTGTCTGTGCGAATGTCTTCACAGTCGAAGCAGTCAATGTCCTGTCTTTCACCAGTCCTTTCATCTCAAAATAGCCGACTTTAGGATTGTAATTGACATTGTTCAATGTCCTTAGAGGGATTGAAAGCTGCGGCTGCTCCTTCTTCATCACCTTGTCAAATATCCCTTTTGACGTGTCCTTTATCTTCTTGACCATCTCTTCACTAGTCATCTTCCTTCTCCCCTGTCTTGCCTATGTTTGCAAAATCTTCATCATATTCTTTATTCTTGTCTTCGTCGAACTCGACTTCATCGAGCTTGCCGCGTTTCTTCTCTAATATCTCCTTGAGATTTTCCTGCAGCTTTTCCCTGTCTGTGTCTTTCAAGCTAAGTATTTCTTTCAATGCCTCTCCAAAATAAGGTATGTATTTCTCTATATACCCGCGCTTCTTCAGCTCATCTCCTACTCTTCTCTTCTTGTTTACATACATGCCGAGGCGCCTGCCGCATTCCTGCAGCGCGAGCTTCACTTCCTTTATTATTTCAGGATAGTGCGCTATCGCCTCCTTGCTCTCGCTAGTGAACGGCACCCAAACTGAGGCGATATGTACAAGCACGGTGCATGGGCCGACTGGCAAAGCGCCTTGACTCTGGTTAAGGCCATAAGAGCGCCAGGATGTCTGCAAGGTTGATTTTGTGATGGCGCAAGCGCCCTGCTGATACAAAAGAGGCACCCGATTAGCAAATCTTATCAGGCTCACAGATTGGTCCCCAGGCTGGTTTCCACCATAAGCTATGCCCGCTTCCACAACAAATGGGTTGCCCCGATAGACTGAAGGTGACCTTGAGACTGCGGCGTAAAACTCAGCATTTATCTCTTTCCTCAGGCCT
>JAGVOV010000109.1 GCA_020052545.1 archaeon
CCTTATTAGCAACTTCTTTGACGAGCTTCACAAGCTCTGGATGCTCGCCTGGCTTCAGCTCTTTGGCTTTGTATATCCAAAGGATGAATTTATGACCCCATTTATAGCTAATGAAATTGAATGTCAAGGTTAAGACTAAAGCTATTGTAAGGCCTACCTGGCCGGCTATGAGCATGCCTAATGCCAGCATTATGCCAGTCAGGACGCCAAGCAAAAGCACGGTCTTGAATATATTGTCCATAAGAAAACGGAAGAGATTTTTATTTATAAAGTTTGTGAATCAAGGCGCTTCATATAATGTATGAGGCCTTCGACCTGCCTTAACTTTGTCTTCTTATAGAAAATCTCCCTGTATCTGTTGTCGACTTCAACACCAAACTGGCTCACCTCTGATTTTATCCTGCCATATAGCTTCTTTCCTTCCTTGTCGATGTCTGTCAGGATTATCAACCTCTTTGTCTTCTTGACTATGTCTTCGACAATTATATAGATAGGCCTCTTGTCCATAACGATGATTTTCCCCAATCCAAGGCGCTGGAGCGCAATCTTGTCGCTCTTCCCCTCAACGAGAATATATTTCTCTGATTCTTTTATTTTCTCTATCAGTTCCTTAAGCTCGAGAAGCTCTCTTTCTTCTTTTATCATTTTCAGCAGCTTATCAATTCCTAGAAATATTGTGCTCGCTGATAAATCTTTCTAGAGCTGACGGCATTATCCTGAACATTGTGTCGCGCATCTTGTAATAGCCATCAGGCTTGAACTTCCCGAAAAGGTCTGGAAATTGCATTCCAGGATTGCCAGAATATATGCTTAAAGTCGTTATTTCCGGAGTTAAGCTTGCAGAATCATAGATTTTCTTTGCCCCTGTGACGTGCTTCTCTTCCATTCCAAGAACCAATGTCGTCTCTGACTTTGGAGCTGTTGCTATCCTTCTTTCTTCTGGAGCTAGGTATTTTATGCTGGCCTGGAACAATGCAGCGTTGCTGAAGGCAGCGTCTATCTCCTTGAAAAAGCCCAATGCCTGCTTAGCCTTCTGAACGTACATTTCCCTGTATGGCGTTTCTTCATTGAATCTCTTCTCATCAATCTTCTGGCGCGGGGCAAGATTCTCATCTGCCGCATGGTTCAAGAGGTTCTGCGTCCTTTGATAATCAAAATTAGCCTGATCCTTAGGACTAGCTTTTATCCCTGAAGAGATTGCCTTTATCTTGCCATCAAGACCCATCCTTACTATATGGTAAGTGGCAATAGCATTCGCCATAGGGCTCCTTCCGTTATTGCCTGAGCATATGAATTCAATTGTGTAAGACTCCATGAGATAGCTGCATTGATTTCCTACTATTTAAATCTTTCTATCTTGTTATAACTTAATAGTAGTTACAGAAGTATTTGCAAAACTTTAAGAAGGCCTATTTTGTTTCTTGATTTATGATAGACCAAGGGACGCAGCTCAGACATTACAAGCGCGAAGACATAAGGAAAGAGATGGTGCTGCACGCGCACAGCAAAGAAGTTGTAGTAAAATTCTGGGATTTCAGGCAGAAACAGGAGAGTGGTTTTGGGAAAAGGCCTGATGTGCTACAGTATGAGGCCGATATCTTAGATTTCGCGAAGCAAGGCGTGTCAAGCTTCCATTGCAGCGAGGAATTGTGGAAGAATCCTCTGCAATTGGGGCCAGAAATGAGCAAAAGGGAGCTGGATGACCTTAGGACTGGTTGGGACCTTATCCTTGACATAGATTTTCCCGACGTAGAATACAGTAAGAAGATCGCTTATCTCCTAATCAAGGCCTTGAGAGAGCATAAGATAAAGAGCATAGGCTGCAAGTTCTCGGGCAACAAAGGATTCCATATAGCTGTCCCGTTCGAATCTTTCCCGGAAAATATAATGGAGACCGAGACGAGGCTGCGCTTCCCCGAGGATGTGGCCTTGATAGGGAGATATCTTGTGTCTTATCTCATTGAGAATGACAAGCGGCTTGGAATAAGCGATCTCTTCATGCCGAGGATAGATGAGATACTTGCATTGACAAAGAAGACGAAGAAAGAGATGGTAAGGACTGTGTGCGAGAGCTGCAGCTCAGAATTCAAGAAGAAAGAGTCCAAGACTTATTTCAATTGCCCCCATTGCGGGAGCAAGATCGAGAAATTTGATGAAAATCTTGGAATTGCAATCTGTCAAAAATGCAAGAATACCGTAAGGAAATCTGACATGACAGAAGCAAAGAAAAGGGCGAAATGCGAGAAGTGCGGCAGTGAGAAGTTCCGGGAGATATTCAACCTCTCTGCCATAATTGACTTCGGCCTGATAAGCAGCAGGCACATGTACCGCATGCCGTATTCATTGCATGAGAAATCAGGCCTTGTCTCATTGCCGATAAATCCTGACAAGGTGCTTGAGTTCAGGCGCGAAGATGCAAGCCCAGAAAAAGTCAAAATTTCTTATAGGTTCATCGATAGGGAAAAAGCAATCCCTGGAGAAGCGAAAGATTTGTTTGAGAAAGCCACAAATGTGAAAGTCACGAACAGGCAGAATGAGCAGCTCAAGGAGAGGATGAGCTTTGGGAAAAGCCTGCCCATCCTTAATGATGACAATACAATGGTTCCAGAAGAATTCTTTCCGCCATGCATAAAGAAGATACTTGCTGGAGTGGATGACGGCAGGAAGAGGTGCATGTTCATCCTGACCAATTTCCTCTATTCTGTCGGATGGGACGCAGAGATGATAGAGAAGAGGATACATGAATGGAACAAGGCAAACAAGGAGCCTTTGAAGGAAGTTGACATCAAAGGCCATTTAAGATATCACAAGAACAAGAAAGTGCTGCCGCCGAACTGCAGGAAATACTATGAAGAGCTGCATATCTGCTTTCCTGACAACCTGTGTGACGTGATAAAGAATCCTGTCAGCTACGCGAAGAGGAGATCGAAGACCGGAAGAAAACAAAGAAAGAAACCAGTGAAAGAAGATAAACAATGACTTGAAGTTGTGAAGGAGCTTCATTATAACCAAACAATGATCTTAGCATGCTGCCAGATACTGAGTTTTCGCTGACAATAAACGCTGTGCTCCATGCTTTTTCTCCAAGGAATGAAAGGCCGACTTCTTGGAATTCACGTATTGCTCCCGAAAGCAGGCCGGCTGCGAAGAAAATAAGTATTATTCCGGTTACCGCAAAAAATATCTTTAGCTTTATCTTCTTTCCTAACACAAACATGAAATAGCCGACAAGAAGCGCTGCCAATATGCCGAAGATTGCTCCAGCAAAGCTGTTATCCTGCGCAAGATATTGTGCTGCCTTGAGGAAAATGACAGTCTCGACACCTTCCCTGTAGACGGCGATGAAACTGAGGAAGAAAAGGCCAGCCTTTGCATTCTTTTCCACCTGCTTTGCAGTTTTCCTTTCAAGATGCTCTCTCATCTCCCTGCCGTGCCTCATCATCCATAATATCATGTAGCTGAGAAGAACGGCAGCCA
>JAGVOV010000172.1 GCA_020052545.1 archaeon
CGATCCTTGCCGGGCTCAAAAGACCCACATTCACATTAGGATAGCCGTAGCGGCCGACAAATGGGGTGGGAGAGGAAGCCTGAAAATATTTCTCTGTGACAATTTCTTTTACCTTAGTGTAGCTGCTCATCTTGTGGCAGGTGGCGCAGAAATCCTTACCACAGTATTTCTTGCAGTCCCGGCCTTTGCATTGCAAGCAGCTTGCTTTCATTTTTGCCACGTAAAAATGAAGCTACGAACGAAGTGAGATTGCATAAATACGCAACATTTATGCCACGAACGTAAGTGAGATTGTTTCATAAAAGAAGAAAAGAGAAGAAGTTATAAAAAGTTATTTGTAGCAGCCTTTGGTCATCAAAGTCGCAGCCGTAAGGTAATCTGGCGATTTTGGAAGAGCTGGCATTGTTATTGGAAAGAATACTATACCGCCGCTTGTCGCCTTAGTGTTGGAAAAGCGGATCTTTAAGCCCGTGCTGCTGCCGCTTTTGTCTGGGTCTGTCTCTTCTTTGAACACGACTTCAGCTTCATAATCACCTATCATGAAACTGGTGCCAGGCGTATCATCAAGCAAGGTTGTCGGTCCTTCTGCTTTCCTGAGCAGCTTGTCAAGCGTAACTTTAGTCGCAAGCGTCCATTGCTGATCTTTGCTAAGGCCCATGGAGATAGCCTTGTTGTAGCGGCTAAGGATGCCATCCTCTGATTCTGCTGTCGGCTCGATGCTGCCGTTCATGATATTGTGATAATTATCTTCTATTAATTTTATCTCATCTTCAATGCCCGGCTTTGGTATGGGTATATCTTTCAGGGCATTGTCAATGTAACGCTCGTCAGGGCCTTTGGGGCGCTCATAAGTCCTTTCTATGCCTAAAACTCTTTCGACAATGCTGCTGCCGGTAGCTACTTTGATACCATAATTAGTAAGTAATGTCAATCCGAGCGCAACCGTGATTGCTGTCTTTCTTCCCATTTTAGCACCCCAACCTGAAGCCATTCGTCTTTGCGCCTGGCGTCTGTGTCGTGTTCTGTATCAGTCTCTTGTAAAGATCAGTCTTGTAATCCGCTTTCAATGCTTCCAGAATCGTCTCCTTATCCATTTTGACCCCTCTTGACAACTTTAATCTTTATCTCTACAATGTCGCTCGGCTTTATGTCGTTCTCAAGGAACTTCGGCAGTATTATTATGCTCTGGCTGCCGTGCTTCGCGACTTGCTTTGTTATCGTAAAATCCATGTTATGTGTACCCCCAAAACATCTAGTATACATGTTAGTGGAAGAGCAAGTATTTAAATCTTTCGCTTTTATACTACTTAAAGGTAGTTACAACAGAAAGGTTTAAAAATAGCAATAAAATACAGGTTTTATGGGCTTGACACATTTGATAAATGATTATCTGCATCCTAAAAAAGTTGAGGCCTTGAAGGCAGAGAGCCAGAGTTTAAGCAATAGGCTGGCTTTAGACAACTCAAGCAGAACAATTACCGATAGTTCTGACTTCAATGCAAAGGCGTATCTTACAACCCTTGATTATACAAGAGATGGTTTGCTTGGTGTAATTGCTGGAATTGCGGGCCTCGGTTTGTTCGCTGTTGATTCTCAATTCCATGACACAATTGCAAAAGCTGCACCTGGTCTGCCCTATTTGGTGTTCCTTTCAAAAATGGCCCTTACGGTGGGCGGAACAGCACATGGAGCCAGAAATCTTTCTTTGATAAGACAATTAAGTGGCATATTCCCTGAAAAAGAGAAAGCCAAGCTTGAGAAAAAAGCTGTCCCTTCAACACAGTTTGAAGAGATGCTCCTGATGTATTCAAACAGAGTAAGCAACAGATTCGGACTGCAGCTCATTGACCCAAGCATAAGATATATTGATAACAAAGGAAATATGGATGTTCCGACAAAACCATTCCTAGAAAGAAGAATCCTTTATGGATACGGGATTTTAGTGCCTAGTGGCCATATAGGAGAGGAAAGCTTAGCTAAGATTGACGTGATCAACCAGATGGCAATGTTTAATACAATGCTGGAAGATTCAGTAGTGAGAGGTTTTTACGGCTTTGTTGAAGGAATAAAAAATTTCTGTGATGAGCATGACTCAGGAGTTGTAAGTATTGCTGCAGCTGGCGTTGGATTGGCCGCCACACTGGTTTATGTCACTTATCTTTCCACTATCGGAAAAGCGACTTTCGCATTAAGGTCAAGCACAAGCGCTAAGCTTGCAGGATTCGAAAAAGAGATGAAGGAGCAGGAAGCGAAGCTGCCAGCATGGAAAAGGGCTGTTAGAGAAATACATTATGATCTGGCCAGGGGGCCTTCATGAAAGAGATCTATTTTGTCAGGCATGGAGAGACCTTTGAGAACAAGGATGGCATAGTCCAGGGCGATGTCATTGGCGGCATCCTCACTGAGAAAGGGCGCTCTCAGGCTAGAGTCACAGGAAGTAAGCTTGCTTCTTTGAATTTTGATGTTGCTCTTGTAAGCGACCTTTCTAGGACTGTCGAGACCTATAAGGAGATCAGGCCATTCTTGGAGAAAAAACTTGATGTCCTGTTCCTTTCTGAGCTCAGGGAACGCGGTTTTGGCTTTTTTTCTGGAAGAACATATGAAGAAGCCGAAATCCGCATTGATGATATGGCAATTGATTATAGGACTGACAATGAAGGGCCATATATTACTGGAAAATCCATCGACCAAGTGATGCATGAGAATTCGCTCATTCTAAAAAGAGTTATGAACAGCCGCCACGAAAGATTCTTGATTGTCTCGCACGGCTTCAGGCTGAGCTATCTCTTCAACTTCCTCAATGGAGTTCTGGCGCCAAAAGAGCTCCAGTTCTATGACATCAAGAACGGCCAGATAAGCTACGCAAGGCTCGATGGCAAAGGAAGGCTTGCTGAACTCAATTTAGATATTAGCGCAACTCTTAAATAAAGCGTTTCTTTCTTGTTTCTCATGCTTACTGAAAAACAATTCAGCCAAATAAAGGAAGAATTAGATAACTGCCAGAATCCTTTGTTTTTCCATGATGATGATGCTGACGGCCTTTGTTCTTTCCTGCTTCTCTACAGATACAAGAGAGAAGGAAATGA
The DNA here is from genome assembly GCA_020052545.1 of archaeon. GTDB lineage: Archaea > Nanobdellota > Nanobdellia > Woesearchaeales > JAGVOV01 > JAGVOV01. The sequence continues at coordinate 3,087 of JAGVOV010000172.1, forward strand.
GCTTATTGTTAAGGCTAGGCCCGTTCTGGATGAGAAATTCATAAGGATCGCGCAGGACCATAACCCTGACAAGATATTTGTGCTTGATGTGCCTATGATAAAGCAGGAATTCGCAGATGGATGCAGCGTCCCGATAATCTGGATAGACCACCATGAACCGACAGACATAGAAAAGGTGAAATCCTTCAACCCTAGGAAGGATGGCGATGACAACATATCGACATCAAGCCTCTGCTACAATGTCGTGAAGCAGGATTCCTGGATTGCTGGCCTGGGGACGATAGCTGACTGGCAGATACCGACTTTCATAAGTGAGCTCGCTAGAGATTATCCCGGCATCTTCGATGAAAAGTTAACAAGGCCAGAAGATGCTTTGTTCTCTGAGAAAGTGGGGAAACTCGTCAAGATAATAGCGTTCAACCTCAAAGGCAATATGAAAGACATAAAGAAGGCGATAGGCTATCTGATAACCATAAAGGGACCGAAAGAGATTCTTGACAATGAGACCGAGGCTGCACGTTACCTAAACAAGAGATATGACAAGGTCAATAGGATCTATGAGAATCTGAAGATTGAAGCGCTGAAAGGCCAGAATGATGGTTTGTATCTTGTGCATTTATATCCGACTGATGAACTGAGCCTCACAAAAGAGCTGAGCAATGAGCTGCTTTACCTTGTGCCTGACAAGATCGTGCTTTTAGGCAGGGAGAAGAATGGAGAAATAAAAGCGAGCTTGAGAAGCTCGAAGCACAATATAAGAGACGCGCTACAGCGTGCTCTTGTTGGACTGCAAGGCTATGGCGGAGGCCACGAGCATGCATGTGGCCTTAACATAAAGAAGGAAGACTTTGACAAGTTCCTTGAGAACTTCAAGGCTGAGCTCAGAGGCAGATTCTTTTGCTAGTTGCTGTAAAAAAGTCAAGAATAGAAGGAAAGGGCGTTTTTGCGGCAAGAGACATCAGGAAAGATGAAGTTGTGCTTAAATGGGATTTAAGCCAGAAGCTCGGCAAAAAGGATTTTCTCAAGCTGCCTGAAAAGAAGTATGTCTCATATTCCAGAGGGAAGCTCACGATGATGCAGCCTCCTGAAAGATATGTCAATCATTCTTGCAATCCAAACACGAAAGTGAAGGACTTCTGCGATGTCGCTTCAAGGTCGATAAAGAAAGGCGAAGAGATAACTTCCGATTATTCCGCGGATTCCCTTGAAGGATTCAAGTGCAATTGCGGAAGCGAGAACTGCAAGATTGTGATAAAGCCAAAGAAATCTTTATAAAGGCCTTTCTTAACCTAAGGCTTGTGCGCCGATGGTCCAATGGCTAAGACTTCGCCCTTCCAAGGCGACTATCTGGGTTCGAATCCCAGTCGGCGCATTGTGGAGCTTTATGCTCCACATATCCTCCTTTTTTGGTGCAGCTTTTCTTAAAAGATGCGTTCTGCATCCCAGTCGGCGCATTCGTGAAGCTTCATGCTTCACCAATTCTTGCGGCGACTGGCCTGCTGATGGAATCAGCTTTGCCAATCGGCGCATTTATTTTGATAAAGTTCCATATACTGCTGCAATATCATTTGCAACCAGATGCA
>JAGVOV010000171.1 GCA_020052545.1 archaeon
CCCAAGCCAGTGACCCAAGCGCCAAGATTCTGCAGCGAGCTCGGCAAATTCCCATAAATCGGATTGAAGCAGTTCTCCAGTCCCTTTATTATTGAAGGCTTGTCTGCCAGCGCAATCTCCGTAATGTCGCTAGTGAGTTCCATAAGGAGAACTAATCGTCAATATTTTAAAATATTTTCCATAACTTTTATTAACCATTGAAGAAACCATTTTGGCATGGCAAAGGAAACTGAGGAGCTGAAGACTTTAGGCATAACTGTCAAGAAATCAGATGACATGCCGGAGTGGTATGGCCAAGTGTGCCAGAAAGCCGAATTGGCAGAGCCTTCAGTGATAAAAGGCTGCATGATAATAAGGCCTAACGGCATGCAGATATGGGAGAACATCCAGGCTTTCTTTGACGCAAGGATAAAGACTTATGGCGTGAAGAACGCTTATTTTCCGACATTGATCCCAGAGAGCTTCTTTAAGAGAGAGGAGGCGCACGCTGAAGGATTCAAGGCAGAAGTCGCTTGGATAGAGAAGAAAGATGAAGGTGGAGAAAGGCTTGCATTAAGGCCGACTTCCGAGACTATAATGTATGATTCCTATTCTCGCTGGATCAGGAGCTGGCGCGACCTGCCCTTGAGGATAAATCAATGGTGCAATGTCTTTAGGTGGGAAGTCTCTGACACAAAAGTTTTCTTGAGGACTCGCGAGTTTCTGTGGCAGGAAGGCCATTGCGTCTATGAGACTGAAGAGGAATGCGAAAAGGAGACTAAAGAATACCTTCAAGAATATGTCAGAGTTGCAGAGGAGCTCTTAGCATTTCCCGTGTTGACAGGGAAGAAATCGGAACATGAGAAATTTGCAGGGGCAAAGACAACTTATACTATTGAAGCTTTGATGCCTGACGGAAAAGCGCTGCAGATGGGAACAAGCCATAACCTTGGCCAGCATTTCGCCAAGGCTTTCGGGATAGAATATGTCGGCAGCGACAAGGAAAAACACTTGCCATGGCAGAATTCATGGGGCATCTCGACAAGGATGATCGGAGCTGTTGTCATGGTGCATGGCGATGACAAAGGTTTTGTGCTGCCGCCAAGAGTTGCGCAGAACAAGGTAGTCATAGTGCCGATACTGTTTGACGACACAAAAGACAAGGTTGTTGCAAAGTGCAAAGAGCTGATGCATGAGCTGGCAGAGTTCAATCCTATCCTTGATGACAGGATAGAATACAATCCTGGCTTCAAGTTCAACCATTGGGAATTGAGGGGGATTCCATTCAGACTAGAGCTCGGGCCGAAAGATTTGGAAAAAGATTCTGTTGTGTTTGTGAGAAGGGATACAGGAAAAAAAGAATTCATAAAGACATCTGAGATAAAGAAGAAAATCCACCATTCAATTGATGAGATGCACGGCGACATGTTCAGCAAAGCGAAGAAGGCGATGGAAACCAACATCGTTTCGGTAAAAGAATTCAAGGAATTTGAAGAAGCAGTGAAGGACAGGAAGCTCATAAAAGCGGCACACTGCGGGAATTTTGACTGTGAAGAACAGATAAAGCAGAAGACGACAGCCACATGCAGGTGCATCATAGAGAAAGAAGTGTCTAAGGAAGACGCTTGTTTCAATTGCGGCGAGAAGGCTAAATATTTCGCTTATTTTGCGAAGAACTACTGAAAGATTTTCTTTTTTTGTGTAAAATATCCGTAAAACCCACAAAAAACTTTTTGAAGCTATATCCAAGGCTATTTTCATGCTCGACTTTTTCCTCGCATTGGTTCTGGGGACATTTTTTGGCGGTTTCTCTGCGCTTATTCCTGGCCTGCACATAAACCTCGCGAGCGCGATAATCCTCGGATTGGCAGCGCAGGAAAAAGCTTTCTTTGCTGTATTTTTGCTGGCTTTTTCGGCCTCTTACCTGTTCTCTTCTTTCATCCCATCAATATTTTTGGGGGCGCCAGACTCAGAGACTGCGCTGTCGACTTTGCCTGGTCATAGGATGCTGATCAAGGGCCAAGGTTACAAGGCGCTGCAGCTTTGCCTTGCTGGAGCTTTGTTGGGATTTGCTTTTGGAATGATACTGTTGTTCCCTTCATTCTATCTATTAAAACTCCTTTTCCAAAAAACCCAAGCGTTCACAGCTTACTTCCTGATAACAGCTGCATTGTTCATCATATTGAGACAGCAGAAAAAGCTTGTCGCTTTGGGAATCTTTGTGTTATCAGGGGTTTTTGGAATTTTAGTCCTGCATAATTACCAATTTGAACAGCCTCTTTTGCCTATGCTCTCTGGCCTGTTTGGCATCAGCACATTGATTGTAAGCATGAATTCAAAAAATAGGATTAAGAAACAGAAGGTTGAGAAAGAAATTAAATTTGATAAATCATCAATCCTAAGCATCTTTCCCGCATCTTTGTGCGCCTTTTTCACAGCTCTCCTTCCTGCTCTTGGCGTCGGCCAGATGGCTGCTCTCGGCAAATATTTCTTCAAGAAGATGACTGAAGAGAGCTTCCTTTTCTTCAACGCAGCAATAAACTCTTTGAGCTTCGTTTTCAGCTTCATCGCGCTCTTCGCCATAAGCAAGGCGAGGAACGGAAGCTTTGTGGTGATGGAGAAATTGATTGATGTGAAAGGTAAATTGGTCGTTTTGGCAGTGATTGTATTTGTCGCCGCTTGCTTTGGGTTTGTCTTAAGTTTGTTTATTGGAAAAATCTTCATTAAGATGATCCAAAGGATAAATTATAAGGCAATCTCCATATCAATCATCCTTCTCATAAGCTCTTTGTCATTCTACTTTGACAGTTTTTCCGGGCTCATCATCCTTGTCACATCAACCTCAATTGGCCTGCTGACTTTGCTGACAAAGACACAAAGGACATTGAACATGGCCTGCCTGATGGTGCCGGTTATTGTATATTATCTATAGAAAAGTTTAAACAATCTCGCTGGCGCTCGTGGCTTAAACCAAAAGATTTAAGTATACTATGGTATACCATAGTATACTATGGTAGCTACAACGATAAAGATTTATCCTGAGATCAAGATGAAGCTCGATGAGTTTAGGGAATATAGGAGTGAAAGCTACAATGACATAATAGGTAAAGTCATTGGCGTTATTAAAGTGGCAAGAAATGAGCCTAGACTATCACAGAGAGCAATAAAAGAGATTGAGAAGGCCAGAGAGAGAATGAACAGGGGTGAGTATTACACTATGGAGGAGGTTTGCAAACATCTTGCTCGACGTAAAGTTCGAAAAAAGAGCAGATAAATTCCTACAAAAGCTTCCAATACCAATAACGCAAAGGATTGTGTCGAAAATTATGCGTGCAAGAGAGAATCCTTTTAATTTCTTCGAAAAGTTGACCGATAGAGATGATTTTAGGATGAGGGTCGGTGATTACAGGATTATTGCCGATATTGATACAAACAATAATACAATTTATATCAGATTGATAGGCCACAGGAGGAACATCTATGAGAGATAAAACCACAAGGTTTTTAACCAGTCAATTATACCTCTGCTTAATTATATTTATAATGGAGTAGTAACAATGAAAGCATTGGTGACAGGAGCGAATGGATTCATCGGCAGCCATCTTGTCGATAGGCTTGTGAGGGGAAAGAATAGCGTGAGATGCCTTGTGAGGCCAGAGGCTGACTTGAGCTTCCTCAAAGAGACAGAATTATTCTCCTCAGATTTTGCTCCTGGAAATTTCAATTATCAATATGGCTCTCTCTCAGACAAGAGTTCATTGGAAGATGCAGTCCAAGGGGTCGATGTTGTCTTTCATGTCGCCGGCGCCGTCCATGGCACCCACGGCAAGCTTTTCAGGACAAATGTTGATGGGACCATAAATGTCTACAGAGCAGCCAAAGAAGCTGGCGTCAATAGGTTCGTTTTCGTCAGCAGCCTCGAAGCGATGGGACCTTCATATGGAAGAATACTCACAGAAGACGCCAGGATGAATCCAATCACAAATTATGGAAAGAGCAAGAGGGAAGCTGAGGCCTTTATCAGGGCAGAGAACACGATACCTTCGACAATCATAAGGCCGCCAGTAGTCTATGGACCAAAAGACAGAGAAGTCTACAAAATATTCAAGATGGTCAAAGCAGGATTTGGACCGAAAATAGATGAAGGAAAACAGAGAGTCAGTATCATCCATGCGCGTGACTTGGTCTATGGAATCATGCTTTCTTGTCTCAGCGAAACAGCACAGAATCAGACCTACTTCATCAGCAACGATTCAAGTTTCCTATGGCCAGAGATCTATGCTGCTATGGGGACTTTTATGGATAAGCGAGTAAAGACCTTGCCTGTCCCTTCAAAAGCATTCTATGCGGTGAGCGCAGCGATAGAAGGCATGCTCTGGCTGTTCGGCAAAAGCTCGACAGCCAACAGAGACAAGGCCACTGCCGGCAAGCACTCATGGGAATGCAGCCCTGAGAAAGCGAAGAAAGAGCTCGGATTCTCTGCAAGATATGATCTTGAAGGAGGCATAGCGAACACAGTCAGATGGTATAAAGAGAATAAATGGCTATAACTATTTAATTAGTTCTTCTTGAGAATTATTATCTTCCATTTTGAAACTGGCAAAACAAGGTTTTATTTGATATACTTCAGAATTAATTCTGGATGACTTCCACTTTCAACCAAGATGTTATAAGCGGTATCTTCACTGTCGACTTGTTTCTTGAATCGTTCCCAGTGAGTTCCGATAGTTCTTTCTCCGCTATCGTAGCGCGCGTCGAGTTGTCTCGTAAAAAATAATCTCTTGCTATGGGATGGACCCATCGGTTGCGCATGAATTGCCATATCCAATAGTTGTCTATATTCTGTTTCAGAGTTGAAGAGTACATTACCTATGCTCAACGGTTCTTTTGTTCCAATCAGAACCAAATCTGACTGTTGATCTAGAATGTTGATTAAATCCTGTTTTCCATTCAATTGTATTTTATCGCCCATTCTGGTTAGTGTATTTCAGGGCTATATAAATATTTCGCTACTAAGCAGTAGTTATGGTGGATTTTCCAAAAGCGCTACAAGGTCACTGAGGGGTGAATCTGTCGTTTAGCGACGGCAGATATAGTGGATTAGAAAGTGCGCTGTAGCTACACTTGGCTACGTGTCAAGACTTGCGTCTTGAGCATCATCAGAAATTCGTAAATTTCTGAGACTTCCTAAGGCGAAAACTTAGGGCGTGGGAAACAAAACACGCGAGGTAACAGTCTCGCTTTTTTCATTTTTTTAAGATATATTAATCTCTAAAATAGTTTCAGAATTCAAGATAAAAGAGATTACACTAAATAGATGTTTAATACAATAAATTTACTTTTACGACGAGAACATAGAGTTTCCTATATTGTGAAGGCATATAAGGCTTAACCAAATCAGAAAAAAATATAAGCATGTAAATTAAATTGAATATTATGAAAAGAAAATTTATAGTTTTAATATTGATTTTCATATTTGTTATTGGCATCCTTTATACTGTGAATCCAAGTAAAATTTTTGGAAAAATATTCAATAAAAATTTTGACGCAGATTCTTTTATATCTATTAATTATTCTTCAAAACCCGTCCCAGTACCAAATACAAGCGCATCCGCAATTACCTCACCGCCACCGAGTATGGAGGGTATAAATACGCATACGGAAGTATATAATGGCGATGCCGATCCCAATATAATTACGCTTGGCCCCAAACTTGGTATTAATCCATATTCGAAGCCTTATGCCACTAAGTGTGGAATGGAATTCGAACTAGCGTATGGAACACCTTTACTTGCGCCCATTGATATGGTATTAGTAGGTTTTCAAAATAATAATGCCGAATATAAGATTGTAGACGGACAAAAAATTACCCCATTTAATGATGTTGTGTTAGACTTCGAGTCTGCCAGTCCTGATTGGCCAGGCATGCTTATTAAGACTTACCATTTATACAGCTCGCCACTGTTGCTTGGACACTATCAAAATCCAGATTGTAGTGAATCTGAAGAGTTGTATGATAGTAATCAAGCTCAGGGACATCTTTACTTTGCATTTGATGATTACATAACAAAACAAGGCAAAGCATCTGCATGCAAAGCATTAATTGGATTTACAGTAAAACGCGGAGAATTGATTGGATATGCCGGCAGTGTTGGCACCCACACTTTTGCCTCCTTTTGCTTCAAAGTATCAAATACATCAAAAAATCCTACTGTTAAAAAAGGAAACTCCTATCTTCATTGGGTACAACCAAGCTCGTTCTTTTACTGGAAATGTTACAGTCCTAATGCGAGTTTTCCCAGCGGGGTGCTTGCTTATCCATTCGAATGTGATGGGTATCAACTTCCTGCAGAACAACGAGATGTGAATTTCAAGTACACATCAACGAAATAAAAAAATATAAAAAGAAA
>JAGVOV010000074.1 GCA_020052545.1 archaeon
CCTTCGCATGACATTGTTGAAAGCGTTGTCCTTTTCCCTTCTCAATGTGTGCTTGTATTCCTCGCCTATCAGGCGCGCTGCAAGCTTCTTGTAAGCGATTGCCGCATTAGAATCAGGATGGCTGAATGTGATTGGATTCTTGACGACTAAGGCCTCTCTCATGTCATCATCTTCTGGTATTATGCCTATTATGGGCTTGCCAAGCATCGAAGCGATATTATGTTCAAGCATCTCCATATCGCTTTTCCTTACCCTTGTGACCACAACCCCAATGATCTTTTTCTTGTTCTCCTCAGCTATCTTGATTGTCCTTAGTGCGTCGGTAACTGCAGGCAGCTCTGGATTTGTCACGATAAGCACTTCATCAACTGCCTTTATGACAGCAGTCGCCGATGTGCCGTTGCCCGGAGGCCCATCTATTATTATGATCTCTTCTGTATCTCTTAAGTCATCTATGTTTTTCTTGAAATTATCATAGGATGTGTTATGGGCGTGCGCATATGCCACGCTCGCCAATACTACTTTCAGGCCAGAGCTATGGAGATATACGCTTTCCTTTATCCTTTTCTTGCCCTCAAGCACATCATTCATCGTGAAAGAGATCTTCGGATTGCCTATGTGCATGCTCAGGTTTGGACTGGATATATCTCCATCTATCAGTATGTTGGCCCTCCCGAATATTGTCAAGGCGCTTGATATGTTTATAGCTGTTGACGTCTTTCCCACACCCCCTTTGCCTGACACCACTGCTATTATCCTAGCCATTCTGCTCACCTAGCATCTTTTCAAGATAATCTAAGTACCCTTTAGCCTTATAGTAATATTCTTCCACAAGGTCTATCGTGACGTCCATCTCAATTTCTCCAATTGTTGCCCTCATAGTCACATGCCTTCTGAACTCCTCATGCTCTGTATATTTTGCTGTGTTAAGCTTCCTGAGCAATAGGTAGAAGTCTATCATCTCCTGGACTTTGGCGTCGTTGTGGAATTTGAGCAAAAAATCACATTTCAGCTTCGGCGCGACAGGAACTTCTTCTATCTTGCCCTGCACCTTCAAGTCTTCAAGTATGCCGTTGAGCATGAAGTCGAAAGAATCGATGAGGCGGACGATGATGCTCTTTATCACATCCACAGTCCTTGTGTATTTCAGGCTTACATATATGAGATGGTCAACCCTTTTGAGCTCTTCTCTGGCGTCATTTAAGTATTCTTTTAGGCTTTCGTTCATCGCTGCTCTCTCTCAGAAATAAAGCAACCCTGCTTAAATACTTTTTCATCAAGGGCGCGGAGATTTTCCGTATCTTGTAGTCATCTAGGCAGATCACGAATTCATCTTTCCTTGAGAATTCTATCGGGCTAACGCTGTGAAGATAAGAGAGCTCCCACAGTTCATGTATCAGTTTCAATTCTTCCCTGCTTGTCCGGAGCTCGCTGTATGCATTCATTATTTCCTCAAAGTTTTCTCCAGTCTCGCGGCCTTTCGCTTCCAAGGCTGCTGTCATCTTGTGCTTTATCGCAAAATTCAGGTTTTCGAGCGCAGCAAGAAGTATCTTTGGGTCTTGCACCATCGGGAAGAAATGTTCAACTAGGCGCCTAGAGATATTGTAGTAAAAATCCGCCTTTTCCTGGCTGGTTTGCATTTTCCCCCCTTTATCCCAACAAAGACAGCTTAATTTAAAAACTTAAGCCAAGATTAATACAGAGAAATACCTACTTTTGCAGCGCTATTATCGCAGCCGCCAAGTCGCCGTTAGCCTTTTTTATTGCATTTATAGCCTCTTCCTTGCTGCAGTTGGCCTGCTCAACCACAACTTCTATATCTTCCAGCTTCACTTCATACTTGGCTTGTTCTCTTATTGTCTCCTTCCCAGAGATTTGGTAGCTTATCTGGCCCATGGCATTGACTTTCTGCACGTTTGGCTGGGAGATGACAATCTCATTGTCTTTCATCTTTATTATGACTTCAACCGCATCAATTTCCTGCTGGTTGATGCCCATGCGCTGCATCATGCGCTGCATGTCCCTTGGATTGATTTTCGGCATCATTTAGAATCCTAGAATCGCCTTTCCTTCAGTGTGGAGGACAATCATCAAGATTATCAGCACAATAGAGGCTATGACAATGACTTCAGGCTTGAACCTTATCTTGCTCTTCTCTTCATCAAAATATCTTACTATGCCGCCGATGCCCGAAGGCATGCTTATCCTGTCGTCTCTTGCCATAAAGGACAGGAAAGAAAGGGAATTTAAAAAGTTAACGGCTCAAAATTTATAAACAGGGCTGCCTTACCACACCATGTAGGGGGGCGCTTAACTCTCGGGCAACTGAGGAAAGTCCGTCCACCAATAAAGGCCGCTCACTGAGATCCGGAAACGGATGGCAACAGCTCAGAAACAAAACCGCCTTGCTAAAGGATGATGGCAGAGAAGCTTCCCGTGAGGGAAGCGAGTTAACCTCCGGACATTCGCAAGGGAAGGATGAAAGGCTAGTCCCGGCCGGTGCAAGCAAATGCGCTAAGTTGAATGTTAAGGCAGACCGTCACTAGAGATGGTGGGTCTGACAGAAGACGGCTTACAGCCCCCCTACACCTTTTCTAGAATGACTGTTTTGTCCAGATGCCCATTTAGCCCTTTGAAGCTTATCTCACTGTACTTGTAACCTGACAGCCTTTTGATGACAGAGAGATTTTTCCTTTGCGCCAATGGAGGGATTGTTTTAGAAACATTGTTTGGGTAATTCTTGACAGAGTAATTATAAAATATGACCTTGCCTCTTTTGGCCAGTACCCTATTGAGGGGTAAAAGAACTTTGTTGATGAAGAGCCTTGGGTCCTTGCCATTAGGATATTGAGACGCAAAATAATTTGGGACATTCGACAGGTTGACCAGATCGAATTTCTCGTCAAGCCTATTTGATATCTCAGTTATGTTGCTCCTTACTATCGCAGTATTTTTGCTTCCGATTGCCTTCTTAGCTTTCTCGTAGCTCTTCTTATTTTTTAGGTAAAAATTGTAGGCTGAATAGCTGGAAAAATTTCTTTTTTGCACATATCTTGAAGCCAATATGTCCTTTCCATTGAAATTGAATTCTTTATATAGGCCATCAAAAAAGCTCTTTGTTTTGACGTCCAAAAATGCCCTTAATTCCGTGTATACTTTGTAGTCGAATGTCGAGAAAAACATCTTGAAATCGCTAAATCCCAATTTTTTCAGCGCAATAATTTTCAATTGGGAAAGGTTGCATGCTTTTGGGTTGACGTCAAATCCGACAACTTTCTTTGCACCTAAAAGATATGCATTGATTATTTGATCGCCAGAAGCGGCCACAGTAAGGACTCTTTTACCTTTGACTCCTACCTTTTTGTAATAAGAGCATACCATCTCACTCGCGTATATGTAGATTGCCTCATGGCTCGGTGTTGCCACGTACTTGCTCATTTTCTCATTACAATTATCGAAAGATTCCTGTCTCCATGCGGGAACTTGATCTCTTCCTCTACTTTCAGCTTGTATTTCTCTGCCTTTTGCTTTACTATCTCTGGCCTCTCGGTCAGGCACGCTATCTTCCCTGAAGGCTTCACTATGTATTCTGCCTGATAGAAGAAATCCTCATAGGTCCTGTCTAGCTGCTTAATGTCAAGAGTCCTTCCTGTCCCTGGCAAGACTGTCGCTATTATATCTATCTCATTTTTCGTGAACTTGAAATCAAGCCATTTCTGCTCTACCCTGCTTGAGAATATCAGCTTGTTGATCCCGGCGATCTGCGCATTCTTCTGTGTCGCCTTTATGTTCTTCAGGAGGCTGTCATAGCCATATATCTTCACTTCGCCTTCTGTCTTCGCTTTCTTGTCGATATCGGAGAAAAATGCATCAAAATCAAATCCCTTGAATCTTGGCATCCTCATGAAAAGAAACTTGTCTTTTGTGAAGAAATTCGGACTAAGCCGCGATGAATGGAGCGCGGCCTCTATCAGCACAGTGCCCGTGTTGCACAAAGGGTCGAGAAGCAGTTCTTTCCTTCCGTATCCTGCTGCCTTCAGCAGGACAAAGCCAAGTGTTGCCTTTATTGCAGTTGCGCTGTTGAAGATCTTGTATTCCCTCTTTGAAAGATCCTCTCCTGATAAGTCGATGCCAAAATAAAACTTGTCTTTTACAATTAAGCAATAAAATGCTGTGTTTGGGTTTGAAAGATTCACCTTCGCTTCCTTCTCATCCAGCATCTCAGAGGATAGCTCTTCCTGCAGATTCTGGGAGAAGATTGCCTCATTCTCAAGAATTTTACATTTGACTTTCATCTCTGTTTTCTCATCAATCCATTCAGAGAAATTCTTTGGTATTTTTTCGCCTATTTTACCCTCATTAAGCAGCACAAAGATCTTGATCACGCTCTGCGCCTTGTAGCAGAGCTCAAAGAGCTGCTCAAATCCTTCAAAATCGAATTTTACGATGTAATCTTCAATAGAACCACTGACACCCGATATCTCCTTTATCTCATCTGCGCAGAATCTCTCCAAGCCGAGATGTGTTATAGCTATTGCCTTCATTTCAGCATCTCGGCATATTCCTTGATGCCGCCGTTGCCGTTCTCTCTTGCTATCTTTGCGGCCGCCATGACCATATCATTGGCCTCAAGCTTCATTACTCTTACACCTTGTGTGTTCCTTCCTATGACAGAAATATCGGTAGCTGGCACCCTTATTATTATTCCGTTCTTGCTTATTAGCATTATCTCGTCATTGTCATCTACGGTTCTTGCAGTCGCTACCTTTCCGTTCCTCTCTGTGCATTGTATGTTAATGACCCCAGAGCCGCCCCTGTTGATGAGCCTGTATTCTGATATCAATGTCCTTTTCCCATATCCATTTTCTGTCATGGTCAGCAGTGTCTTGCTGTCTTCAGCTATCTCCATATCAACAACACAGTCGCCATCATGGAGTCTTATCCCGATGACGCCTTGTGATGTCCTGCCGCTTGGCCTTACATCCTCTTCGCTGAACTTCACCGCCATGCCTTTCTCTGAGAGAAGCAGGATGCTCTGCTTCCCATCAGTCAAGACGACATTCTCAAGCACATCATTCTCTGCAAGCGTTATTGCCCTTATGCCACCTTTCCTGGGATTGGAGAATTGGTCTAAGCTAGTCTTTTTGACAATCCCTTCTTTTGTCGCCATTATGAGGAAATGCTTGTCATCAAAATCTTTTACTGGTATCATTGCAGTTATCTTCTCATTCTGTGAAGTCTCGACTAGGTTCACTATTGCTTTCCCTTTCGACTGCCTGCTCGCTTCAGGAACCTGGTAGACCTTGAGCCAGTGCACTTGGCCTTTGCTTGTGAAGAACAATATGTAGCTATGAGTGTCAGCGACAAAAAGATGCTCGATGAAATCACCCTCATTAGTCTCAGCCGCTATTATACCCTTTCCGCCACGGTTCTGGGCCTTATATGTATCAACCGGAAGCCTCTTTATGTAGCCAGAATGTGTGACTGTCACGACAACATTGCCTTTCTCTATCAAGTCCTCAATCTCTACTTCAGCTTCCATGTCTGTTATCTCTGTCTTCCTCGCATCTCCAAATTTCGCAATTATGTCTTCTGTCTCGGATTTTATTATGCCCAGTATCCTTGGCTCTGAAGCCAATATCTCGCTGAATTCTTTGATTGCCTTCAAAAGGTCTGA
>JAGVOV010000009.1 GCA_020052545.1 archaeon
TACAAAACTCATACAAGAGATAGCGAAGAGGCTTGACATAACCGAGAGACAGGCACGCTTCATCAAAGACACAGAGATGAAGGCCGCTTTATTGAAAGGGAGATTCAATCTTAAGATACTGAAGCAGAGAGAGCAGAAATCGGTCTTCCTGATACAAGGCGATGAAGTTTTCTTGTTACATGGAAAGAAGGCAGATGAGATAATCTCAACTTTCTACTATGAGAAGGCAGAGAATCCTGATGAGATAAGAGGCCAGTGCGCCTGTCCGGGGAGCGCGAAGGGCATAGTCAAGATAGTCAAAGGCCCTGGAGACATGGCAAAATTCAATCAGGGCGACATCCTGCTCAGTCCTGCCACAAATCCTAACATCGTTCCAGCGATGCAGAAGGCTGCAGCGATCGTGACAGATGAAGGCGGCATAACCTGCCATGCAGCAATTGTGTCAAGAGAGCTCGGCACGCCGTGCGTCATCGGAACAAAAGTCGCCACAAGGACATTTAAGGATGGTGATTTAGTAGAGGTTGACGCGACAAACGGCATAATAAAAAGAATCGACCAGGAAGTCGAGTGGGAAAGGCTAGCAACAAGGGGAAAAGGCCAGGCAAATCTCATCTTGGACCAGTTGATACAGGCTTTCAGACGCAATCTTTTCGGCTGTTTATATGATGATAATTTCAACCCGACATTTTACAGGCAGTTCGACAACTCAAGATGGTTCGCAAGGCATGAAGTTGACAGGATTGTTGATATTTACGCTAAGAAAGAGGCCGAGAATCCTGCTTTCTTGATAGATTATGCAAAGAGGATAATCCAGCTAGAGGACGATATAAAGAAAGCAACGGACAAGCACAAAGGCAAAGATTTCAGCAAGATGGGCAAGAAAGAGCTTGTAAATGTCTTGAAAGAAGTTTTTGAGGTCGCGACAAGGATGCTCGGCCCGGCATACAGCTACATAATGATAAACCGCTTCTTCCCTGACCAGATCACGGCATTGATCACAGAGAAAGAGCATGATTTCAAGAAGCAGCAGGAATACACAAAAGTCATCTTCACCAGCGACAAGCCTACACAGATAAGGGAAGAGAAAGAGAATCTACTGAAGATAGCGAAGCTGGCGAAAGGTCTTGGCATGGAGAGCGAAGAGGTTGTGCAGCTGATATCAGACCATCAGCAGAAATATGGCTATCTTAGCAGGCAGTACTGGCTCGGCGAGCCGCAGAGCATCGGGACTGTGACAGAAAGAGTGAAGGAGCTTGTCAGCGCAGACATAGAAAAAGAATTTGAAGAAATTAAGGCATTGAAGAACAGCAGGCAAGAGACTGAAAAGATAATAAAAAAGCTGAAACTCGGCAAGGAAGAGAGAACAAAGATCGCAGCGATAAAAGAGCTGCTTTTCTATGCCCAGAACTGGGATGAGAGCTACAATTACCATGTCCATTATCTGGAGCCATTGTGGCACGAGACTGCAGAAAGGATCGGCGTTTCAAGAGAAGGCTTTGCAGAGATGACTATGCAGGAGATACTTAGCGGTCTTGAGCAAGGATTAAGCGATGAAAAAAGGAAAGAAGCTGAGAAGAGAGTTGAGAATAATGTATTTCTCTATGAGAACGGAAAAGAGACAATATTGATAGAAAAAGAGCTTGATGATTATTACATGAAAGAGAAGGCAAATGAGCCTGACTACGGCCACCTGACTGAGCTGAAAGGCCAGCCGGCGTCTCCAGGAAAAGTGAGAGGCAAAGTCGCCATCTGCCTCGCGATAGAAGACATAGCTAAAGTTCATAAGGGTGACATCTTAGTTGCTGCTGCCACAACACCCGCATTTGTTCCAGCGATGGAACGGGCAGCAGCAATTGTCACCAATGAAGGCGGGCTTTTGAGCCATGCCGCCATAGTGAGCAGGGAACTGAATGTACCTTGTGTTGTGGGAACGAAGATATGCACAAAAGCCCTGTTTGACGGCGACCTGATAGAGGTTGACGCGGACAATGGCATCGTGAAGATATTAGAGAGAGCAGGGAAAAGATCAGGCTATGTGGCCTTGTGGGAGATTGACAAGACGCCAGTTTACATGCATTTCGATCCTTTGGCGGGGTATGCGCAGGACTTCAAGAAATATGGCCTGCCGAACTGCAAAGAAGCTATTGAGTACTATGTCAACGGGAAAGTCTGGGGGATATTTGACAAGGAGGATTTCAGGAGCGTGGGAAAAGCGGTCTTTGAGAAGATAATAAAAGAGCCGGAATGGATGGAAAAATGGGACCAGAGATTGATAGAGATAAACAAGGAATTTTTCAGGCTCAGCAAGTTCGTCTTAAATTCAAATTTCAAGAGCTACAGCAACCGCGAATTGGCTTTGCTGATGGACAAGATAGGCAAGCTCAAGAGAGAGGCCCATTTCATGGGCCAGATAGCTTTCGCATGCGAGACTGTGGAGCCGTTCTTCAGCAATTATGTCGGCAAGATATTGGCAGAGAGGATAAAGAGGCTCGGCCTGGACTACAGCGCTCAAGATGCATTCGGCACATTGAGCATGCCTAACAGGGAAAACGCGCTCTATCTCCATGAGCTCGGTATAATGAAGACAGCGCACGAGATAAAAGAGCTTGAGAGCGCAAAAAAGATCCTGATAGAGAACAATGCGGCTGATGTCCTCTCAAAGCTTAGGGAAAGCGAGCCTTATGCAGCTGACTTGATAGAACAGCATTACAATAATTTTTCATGGATGCCTTACATGTATGAGGGTCCTAGCTATTCAAGAGAGTATTTTGTCGAGCTTATCCAAGGGATGCTTAAGACTAATTTTGACTTCGGTCAGATAAAGAAGCTCGAGGACAGGAATATTGAAGGCTACATAAAGCAGCAGAGGATGATTGAAGAGCTGCAGCTGGACAATGTGGAAAGAAGATACATCAAGATAGTCCAGGATTTCATCTATGGAAAAGGATTCAGGAAAGACGCGCTTTACTTCAACCATTACGCTGTTGAAGGGCTTCTGGATGAGATAGCTGCAAGGCTCGGCATAAGTTTCCAGCAGGCAACAGCGATGGCGCCTTCTGAGATTGTCACGGCGCTCTCTCTCGGCAGGTTTGACGCAGAGATATTGGCAAAAAGGAGAGAGAAAAGCATATGCGTCCATACTGAGACAAGCGACACATGGTATTACGGCGATGATGCCGAGGCTTTCATCAATGACAACAACGTGAAGCTTGCTGAAGAGGCTGACGAGAGCATAATGGAATTCAACGGCCAAGTGGCGTGCACAGGATACGCGAAAGGCCGCGTCAAGATCATACTTAGCCCGGCTGATATGCCGAAGATGGAGCAGGGCGATATTTTAGTCGCGTTCGCCACAAATCCTGATGTTGTTCCGGCGATGAAGAAGGCAGGAGCCATAGTCACTGACATGGGCGGCATAACATGCCACGCAGCTATTGTCAGCAGAGAATTGGGAACACCATGCGTCATCGGAACAAATATAGCGACAAAAGTCCTGAAAGACGGCTATCTGGTAGAGGTTGACGCAAAGAAAGGCATAATCAAGATACTTGAGAAGACGGGGTCAGAAACCAAGCAAACTTCAGAAGCGGTCATTGAAACTCAGGAAGACAATCCTTACTTGGCAGAATACGGCCCATACTTCAGGTTCTCGGGCGATCAGGAAGTCAGCCCTATGCCAGTCATACTTTTCATGAGCGGCATGGGAAACAAGTTCAAGCAGTATGTGGGAGAGAAGCACGATTATTTCCTGTGCAGGTTCAGGGATAACAATGGCGACTGGTGCTACTCGAAGAAATCTATTCCAATAGCCGAAAGGATCTATGAAAAGATCAAGAGAAAGGACTTTTTTGAGTTCTTCATGAAAAGGCATCATTATTTTGAGAAGAGGCTCATAAAAGTCTGCAAAGACATGCTGAAGGAAGACCTTGGCGCAGCGTCAAATGAGGAGCTGATGAATCTCTACAATACTTATTGCCAGGCATACATAGACCTTTATGCCGCAGCAGCAGTAATCAGCGCACTTGACCTTACCGGGACCTTGACCAATGACCTTATATCAAGGCTCAAGGCCAAAACTGAGAATTATCAGGAGGCATTTAGCTTGCTCACGACACCATTGGAGAAATCAAGGCTGAGGAAATTTGAGATAGAATGCCTGAAACTGGCGATATTTGCCAAGAAAACATGCAGCAAGCTTTTTGAGAGCGATGCTGATGCCATAGCTTCAAAGCTCCATGAGCACCAGGATCTTGACCTGCTGATAGGAAGAGTTGTGGACAGATATGGCTATCTCAATTACAAGTATGAGGGCAGCCCATACTCGAAACTGGATATAATCAGGATAATAAAGAATGTCTTTGACACAAATATCAGCATCATAGGCAAGATTGAGAGCTTTGAATCTGACAAGATTGAGCTGGAAAAAAATCAAAAACAGCTAAGCAAGGAACTCAATTTAGATGAGGAAGAGCTCTATCTAGTTGATGTAGTGAAAAGGCTGATGTTCCAGAAGTTCGGGAGGAAAGAGGTTCAGTTCTACAGCCACTACAGGTTCTCTTTCCTATTAAAAGAGATTGCCAAGAGGATCGGCATAGAAGAGAAAGAGGCAAGATATATCCTGCTGAATGAGATGGAGGATGCGCTGCTCAATGGAAATATCGACATGCAGGAACTCAAGGACAGGATGCGCCATATGGTATTTGCCAGCAAGGACGGTGTGATAAAGGTCTATTCCGGAGACGAGGCTGACAGGATTGCAGAGATAATCCAGAATGAGATTCCTGAAGGCAATGATATCACAGGCCAATGCGCATACCCTGGAAAAGTCCAAGGGATTGTCAAGATAGTCAACAGCAGGGACGATATGGCAGGATTTGAACGCGGCCAGATCCTTGTAAGCAATTCCACAAATCCGGACTTGATGCCTGCGATCGAGAAAGCTGCAGCCATCGTCACAGATGAAGGTGGAGTCTTATGCCACGCGGCTATAGTCTCAAGAGAATTGAAGATACCATGCGTCATAGGGACAAGATCAGGCACAGCCAGACTGAAAGACGGCATGCTTGTCGAGGTAGATGCTTCAAACGCTACTGTGAGGGTTGTTGAAAATGTGGACTGAGCTCTCGCACGAGAAGCGCGGCCATATCCAGCCTACGCTGCTTTACTGGCTTGGCGCAAGCAAGGCGTGCAAACTAGTCGGCTTTCCAGGAAAGCTTGCCTGCTGGTACAAGGACAATGAGTTCAGCTACCTTGTCGAGAAAGGCGTCTTTGAAAAAGCTGGAAAAGAAATACTGAATAGACTGATAAGGAATGATGATTTTTTGAATGAGATTATAAAGAACAACGAGCAAAAAATTCCAGAAATGCTGCAGGCAGCAGAGGCGCTCGTTAAAGCTAAGAATTTTAAGTCCTGGCAGGAATGGCAGCAAAAGTTCATTGACATGATGATCTTGAGCGTCATGGGCACAGTAATGGAGATGGAGACGCCAGTACTGAGCAATGAGCTCGAAAGCATTTTAGTCCGGAAACTCGGGAAAGATAATCCAAAGGTTGGGGAATACTTCCAAGTCCTGACAACACCAACAGAGCTTACAATTTCACAGAAAGAAGAGGTTGAACTGCTCAAGCTAAAGACTGACAGCCAGATAAAAGACCACACCAAGAAATACTCCTTCATCGCCTTCGGCTATGGTGGCCCAGGCTGGAGCGAAGCAGACATAAGGAAAAGGCTCGATGATTTGCCTGAAGATGCAATAAAAGAGAAGGAAAACGCGAGGATTGAATTAAGAGAGAAGCAAAATAGCATCATTCAAGAATTAAGCTTATCAATCCAAGAGCAAAGTCTTTTCGAGACGCTAAGAGTCCTAGGTTTCTGGAAGTTTGAGAGGAAATTACTGAACCAGAAAGCTCATTGGCTGATGGAGAGCCTCTTTGAGCATATTGCAAAAATTAATAATGTCTCTTTAGCAGAAGCGAAGATGCTGCTGCCTGAAGAGATTGAGGATGCGTTGAACAAGAATACTGACAGATATGCCTTAAAAGAAAGGAGTGAATGCCTTGTCGTGTTTGAAGGAGATGAATACAAGTTATACGGCAAAGATACTGCCATCCTAAAAATTATCCATCAGGATCTTTCGGTCAACACTGATGTTTCCGAAATCAGGGGAGCAACAGCATTTCCTGGCTTCGCCTCCGGATTGGTTAAGATTGTAGACACAGCTGAAGATATGGCAAAATTCAACGAAGGTGACATCTTGGTCTCTGCTTCCACCTCAGTGCAGATACTTCCTGTGATGAAGAAGGCTGCTGCAATAATAACTGACACCGGTGGCATAACATGCCATGCTGCGATTGTGGCAAGGGAGATAAAGACGCCGACAGTCATAGGGACAAGGATTGCCACAAAAGTTTTAAAGGACAATGATTTTGTTGAGGTTGACGCAGGCAAAGGCTTGATAAAGATAAAAGGTGAAAAAATGGCAAAAAACATACTCTGGTTCAATGAGATAAGCAAGAAAGATGTTCCTCTTGTCGGAGGCAAAGGCGCTTCTTTAGGCGAGATGTCAAACCATGGATTTCCAGTCCCCCCAGGATTCTGCGTTACTGCTCAGGCGTATGAGGCTTTCCTTGATAAAAGCGGCGCCAAGAAGGAAATATTTGAGATTTTGAAGAAAAATGATGTTGACAAGACTGAGCAGCTGCAGAAAGCGTCAGACAAGATAAGGGATATGATAATAAAGGCAAAGATGCCGGATGACATAAAGAAGGACATCGTGTCAAATTATGCCAAGCTTGATGGCTTTGTCGCTGTGAGGAGTTCTGCCACCGCGGAAGATCTGCCGGACGCGAGCTTTGCGGGCCAGCAGGACACTTACTTGAATGTCAAGGGCAGCGATGATGTTGTCAGGAACGTCCAGAAATGCTGGGCCTCCTTGTTCATGGCGCGTGCAATCTTCTACAGGGAAAAAAACAAGTTCCAGCATGACCAAGTATTGATATCTGTCGTTATCCAAAAGATGATCAACTCTGATTCCGCTGGAGTGATGTTCACAATAAATCCAGTGACAAACAGCGATGAGGAGCTGATAATAGAGGGCGCTTTCGGCCTTGGAGAGGCTGTCGTCGCAGGCATGGTCAATCCGGACAATTACGTCGTTGACAAGAAGAGCCTGAGGATTACAAATGCCACAGTCAATGAGAAGAAATTTGGCATCTTTAGGGGCAAGGACGGCAAGAACTTCGAGAAGAAATTTTCGCCGAGCGAAGCCAACAAGCGCGTTTTGACTGACGCACAGATAAAGGAGCTTGCGAAAATCGGCAACAGCCTTGAGAAGCACTATGGCTGGCCGCAGGATACCGAATGGGCTATCGAAGCAGGCACAATCTACATGACCCAGTCTAGGCCGATAACGACATACAAGAAGCAGGCGAAGAAGCCTGAGACTAAGCAGAAGTTTAGCCTGGACATGGATTTCTTTTAAGATGGATGACAAGATACAAGACGAGTGGATGCTTGCCGAGGCCTTCCCCGACATAGATTTCTATTTCACACAGATATGGCTATCTTCATTCGTCAATGACCTTGAGAAGACAATCGGGATTAATTATGATAAGATAGTTTGCGTCTACAAAGGGTATGATATAGCCTTCTATTACGGCAAGGATGATTCCTTCAAGGTCGGGAAGCGGATCCTTGACATGATAATTGCGAATCCTTCTTTTGGCAGGAAGATAAACAGCAAGATAAGGCTGCTCTCAAAGAAACTGAAGGTTTTCAGCGGGAAGATAAGTCCAGAGAATATGAGCGGCGCACAATTGGCGAAGCTGTTCCTTGAGCTTGACAGGCTGCATACTGAACTCTACACCTGGGGCTGGCTTCCGAACGCAGTGGATATGTTTCATAATAATTACACAGATTACCTTAAGAAGATGCTCGCGGGAAAGCTGCCTGAAGACAAAGTCAACCACGCCCTGATGGTGCTGGCAGTCTCGCCGCATAAGAGCATATTGCAGCAGGAGCAGGAGTCTTTGCTCCATGTAGCTGCATTGAAGCAGGCAGGGAAAAGGTATGCCAAGGAACTTGAGGCCCACTGCAGGAAATATTTTCATCTTAAGCATCTCTGGATAGGCAAAGACGGAATTTATGACCTTGCCTATTATGAGGATGAAATCAAAAGGATCATCAGCGAATTTGATGCCGAGGAAGCCCTGAAGAAAGAGGGAAAGACATTGGCAGACAATCTTGCTGAAAGGAAGAGGCTCATAAAACAGCTTAAGCTATCAAAGAAAGATGCTGAGCTTTTTGACATCTACGCTGATTTTGCCGTCACTAAATTATACAGGAGAGATGCGCAGATATTCTGGGCATATAAGATGGGTTCCTTTTTCAGAGAAGTGGCTAGGAGACTGAAGCTGTCTGATATTGAGGCAAGATTTATGCTGCCAGAAGAAGCTGTTGGTGCTATAAAAAATGGTGTCAGAGAAAGTTTAAGAAGCGAGCTTAAGCAGCGCGCAAAGCTCTCTGTTTATTTTGCAGTGAAGGGGAAAGATAGCATCTTCATAGGCAGGAAGGCCGAAGAATTTGAGAAAAGCCTTGAGACAGAGCATGATCAAGATCTAAAAGAACTCCATGGCCAGCCAGCCTGCATAGGATATGCGAAAGGCCGTGTCAAGATTGTGAACACTGTGGCTGATATGGCTAAGATGAAGAAAGGTGACATCTTGGTTTCGTTCGCCACAAATCCTGACATCGTTCCGGCGATGAAGAAAGCTGCTGCTATCGTGACAGAGCAGGGCGGCATCACGTCTCATGCAGCTATTGTGTCGAGAGAATGGGGAACGCCTTGCATCATCGGGACAAAGATTGCTACCAAGGTTTTGAAGGACGGCGACCTTGTAGAAGTTGATGCGAATAAAGGGATTGTCAGAAAAATCTGAAAGATTTTTAGGACACCAAAAACCGTAAGGCGGTTTTGGAGTGTCAGGAAGCTTTGAGCCAGTCGACTTCTTCTCTCTCTAACTCAAGATCTTTCGCTATGGCCTCTGCCATCTTCTTGTTCCTGAACATGTTCTGAATGTAAGGCATGTTCTGTATGACTCTCTTCTTTGAAGCGTGCGTCTTTGATGCTATCTTTTCCGCAATCTGCTTCCTCTTCGCATACTTCTGGTTTGCCTGCCATATCTTTAGGATGCGCATCGTCCTCTTGTAAGTGGGAGCTGAGTGATACTTTTCATCCTTCGAGACCGCTATGCCTGCAGTGCTCAGGTCATTTACATAAGAGAGGAAATGCCAGTGCTGCTGCTTCCTTATCCTTCCTCTGAAGACATCTGCCCTTGACAATGCTTCATA
>JAGVOV010000149.1 GCA_020052545.1 archaeon
AATTACTGGGGATTCCGGGTTGATCTTTCCCAGTTCAATAGAGGCTCTAATGGTAATGGGGTCTATGAGCTTGCCAACAACAAGAGTGAGGTCATGCTGTTCTACATGATCAACGGGACCGGGCAGCTGAGCCATATAAGGAATGCTTTCGTGGTAGGTGTGGACCCAGTGAGACTTGAGGGCGCAAGTCCGAGCAAATCTGTGCAGACGCAATTCAGCGTCGACAGCAGCAGCAAGGAGCTTGCCGTTCTTATCGCTTCGATAGTTCTCTCCGTAGGCCTGCTTGGAGCAGCATATTACAACGGAAGACGTGAATACCTATGAAAAAGATATTAGTCCTCATGATATTGCTGATGGTTCTGCCTGCTTATGCCGCAAACGACTTCAATAACATGGGTAATCTCAGGGAGTATGAAGTGCAGAGCAGTTTGGGTGGCGGGACGATGAAGATTGTACAATCCTTCAAAGTTGTCAATAATCTCGATGAGCCGATAATCCCGGGCAGGGCAAAGATGATCCTATTCAATGCTATAGAGCCAAAGAATATCTATGTTAATATAGGCGGAAGCACCATAAACGTGCAGCCAACAAAGGATGAATTGGGCAGGAATGTCATCTATTATGACATATGGCAGCCGGTGCTTAAGGAGCAGCCGCTTAGTGTCAGGATTGAGTTTGATACTGACAGTTTCGTGCAGAAAGGGCTTCTGTTCAAGGAACTGAGCATGACTATGGGGCAACCGGACATAAGAATAGAAGACTTGACATTCAGTATTGTTGTTCCAAGCAACTATTATGTCACTTATACGAATCCTAGGCCTGCTTCTATTGATGGCAACAAAGTCTCGTTCTTCTTCCCTAAGCTTGATGTGGACAAAGAAGTCACGGTGAATGTTGAATACAGCTTCATCCCTCTGCCTCTGCTGCCGGTACATGGCTACTGGCTGTACATGATAATAATATTCATAGCGCTGCTTGTGCTGCTCTATAACCTTATAAGGAAGACAAGGCACTACAAGAAGCTCTCGCTTGACTACGAGATAAAGAAGCTCAAGAGCATAAACAAGCTCAGCGAAGAGTTGAACAAGCTCTGATTCATTCTTTTGAAATTAAAAAAACTTAAATATGGCTGCGCTTAGAGGCTATGTATGAGCGAATTCCTCTTCAGGCTTAACCAGTTCTACAGGATTGACAAGTTTGAGCTCCGCAATCTTCTTGTTACCATGCTTGCTATCACCTTGATATGGGCTTTTGATGACGGCAAGGCTGAATTTGTCTTCAGCAGCTGGTTCGGCAATTTTATGTCTGTCCTGATTATATGCGCCCTGACTCTCATCGTGCATGAGACCGCCCATAAGATGGCCGCGCTCCGTGTAGGCTATATGTATGAGTTCAAAATAAGCTACATCGGCATAATTGTGGGATTGGTGCTCGCCATAATATCTGGCGGCAGGCTGCCGTTCCTGCCTGTCGGCGGAATAAACCTCTATCACATGGCGAAGCAGAGGATAGGCCGATTCAGGTATGGCCTAAATTTCTTCACATCCGGCACGATAGCTTTCTCAGGGCCATTAGCAAACATATATTTCGCGATGTTCATGAAGACGCTGCAGTGGAGCTTCGGCGTGCAGTCACCTTTCCTTGACAAGCTGTTTGTCTTCAACCTAGTATTTGCATTGTATGCCATGCTCCCTTTCCCGGGCCATGACGGCCTTCTGATATTTTTCGGCTCAAAGCCGACTTACGTCTTCATATTCGGCATTGTGGCGAGCTATGTGCTGATGATCTGGATCTTCAATTTTTACAGCCTGATATGGGGCCTCATCTTTGGTATAGTATGCTGGTTCCTGTGGCTGAGGTTCGTGGATTTCGATGAATAAGAAGGCATCATTTTTCGAGAACTGGCCGGAGTATTTTTTTATACTCCTCCTCCTGCTTGGCATAATCATCTCCCTGATAGTCAAGCAGGTTTGGATCAGCTACCTTATTATAGCCATGTCAGGGCTGATAACTGGCAGGATATTCTACAATGACAGGCATAAGCAGATATTCATAGTCTATTTCATAACTTTTGCCTATTTTGTCGGCTATCTCATAGGCAACCATTATGGGCTGAAGGCCAATTGGGCGATACTCTTGATGTTCTTTGTTGCCGGAAATTTGCTGAGCTACAGGTTCCACAGGAAGGGCTACATCAAATAGAATCATATTTCTTGTTTATTATCTCATTTATTTTCTTTGCTTTCTTCTCGCCTATCATCTCTGCCTCTTTCAGCTCTTTCTCAGTTGCATCGAAGACTGCCTTGACAGAGCCGAAATGCTCCA
This sequence comes from archaeon, assembly GCA_020052545.1. Lineage (GTDB taxonomy): Archaea > Nanobdellota > Nanobdellia > Woesearchaeales > JAGVOV01 > JAGVOV01. Next base: position 2,326 of record JAGVOV010000149.1, read on the forward strand.
GGAGCGGCTTTGATGACGCTGCTCCTATCCCTGGGAGGCTGCCTATTATGTATTCCTGCAGCTCTCTGTCAGTCAAAGGCTTCTTTGAATGGGAAGTGAAGTCTCTTCCACCTTCCTCCTGCTCCCTTCTCGCTATTATATGCATCAATGCTGCCGTGTCTTTGCTGCCTTTGGTGTAAAGTATCGGTATGCCGTATCCTACAGCTATCGCTGCCAGCATGCCCCTTATGGCATTCGGGTGGACTTTCCTCATGGAGTAGATATCTTCAATGCCCTCAACAATGACAAGCGGCCGCTCAAAGCTCTGCTTCAATTCCTTCAGCTGCTGCAACAATCTGCCATCAATCAATGAATCGACAAAATCCGGCACTGTCTTAAATTCCACTGCAACCCTGCTGGAAAGGAGATAATCGCCGACATCAAGCTTCTCCAGGCCCATCTCTGCATTCAGTTCTATAAGCTCTTTTATGGCGCCCGAAGCCTTCTCCCTGTGGTCTGCTATGATCTTTACCTTGCCATCAAAATCAACGATCTTTTCCTGTTTTATCATCTCTTTTTTCTTCAGGACAAAGTTTATCTTTTGCTTCAGATCTCTCAAGATGGTGTCCATTCTCTTCTCTTTGTGATGGGCGCTCCATTTATAGCCCTCATCTCTCGTCCCTTTTGCCATCATCACGATGACTTTTCCTTTCTCTGTCCTGCCAGTTCTCCCGCGCCTCTGGATGCTCCTTATCGCGCTCGGTATCGGCTCATAGAAAATCACGATGTCCACTTGAGGTATATCAATCCCTTCCTCTCCAACTGCTGTCGATATCAATACATTGAATTCCCCCTTCCTGAATTTATCCAGGACTTCTATCTGTGTCTTCTGCGACATGCCCTGGCCGTTCTTCTTCGTCTGGCCTATGAATAATTTTGAAAAAACTCCTTCAATCTTATTGAATTCCTCGACTAATTTCACTGCATTATCCCTGTACTGGTTGAATATTATTATCTTGACGTTGGGATTATTTTTCACTTCTTGCTCTATTATCTGCCTTAACCTCTCAAGCTTCGGGTGCTCTATGCCTTTCTCTACCAAGATTCTTGCTTTAATCAGCGCAGAGCGGAAGTTCAAGTCTTTCACCAGATTCTGGACTGCTTTTACTTTTGTTGTCCTTGCCTCGCTTTCCAATTTTTCCAGGTATGCAAGCAATGCTGTCACGCTCTGTGTCTCTACCAATTCCAAGGCATGCTGTATCTTCATCGCTTCTGCAAGCAATGAAACCATCTTCAGAACTTCAAAGTCTTTGTTGCCCTGTGAGATTTCAGCATGCAATTGCGCCTGCAGCCTTAGCATGTCTGTCTTGTTCAGATTGTCGACTTGTATCGAATTTATGTATCCTTTCTCACGAATTTGTTTTACTCTCTCCTTAAAACAGTCCAAGATATATTTCCGCACCTGCAGCAATTCTTCAGGAAGCTCAACATTCTGCCACGACACCTCCACATCCTGTATGTAAGGCCTGACATCTGGATCTTCCTCAGTCCTTATCTCGATATCCTCGATATGGAGG
>JAGVOV010000087.1 GCA_020052545.1 archaeon
GGACGATAAGAACAGGGTCTATGACAAGAACAGGGTGAAGCTTGCCGACAACATAGATGAGTTTGTGGACATCTATCTGAGGAATCTCAGCCAGAAGACAGGCAAGAGCTACGAGCTTATCTGGACAAGGGAGAACCAGAAAGACAATGACAGCACTTTCAGCTCTAGGGTTGATAACCACGGAATTGAGAACCACGGCAAGATTACCGATTATAAGGTAAGGAATCTTGGAAATGACACAATGGCGACAGTTGTCAACGCCTATCTCACATCGAAAACAAATAACGATGCCTTGAAGGAGATAAGGGAAAAGACAGGCATCAAGATAAGGAGCAAGAGCACACTATATAATATAGTTGACCGCTATTCTTATGCCAATGGCCTGGGCAAGCTAAGGAAGAGCTATTTCAGGGCTTAAAAAAAGATATCAATCTCGTTAACACTCGTAGCTTTCCTTCAGAAAGCAATCTCGCTGAAGCTCGTGGCTTATGCTTGCTGAAGCATAAGCATACTCGTTAACACTCGTAGCTTTCCTTCAGAAAGCTTTATAAACCATCCAGCTCTCCCACAGCATACGAGAAAGTGCCCAAATAAAGATTTCGGCACCAACCGAGCCTGAAAAAAAGCATTTCAGTACGAGGTTAACAGCCTTATTCTGAAAGAAGTGCTTTGCAAAAGGCTCTTTCAAAAACAATAAGCATTAGTCAGAGTAGTCGAAAATGCCAAAACCGAACCAGCCAAGATTTGGAAGCATGCAGTATTGGCCTAGAAAGAGGGCCAGAAGAGCTTATCCAATCATAGGTTCATGGCCCGCTTCTAAAGATGCCAACGTCTTGGGCTTCGCAGGCTACAAGGCTGGCATGACTCACTTGATTTTGACTGACAACAGAGGCACATCACTGACGAAGGGACAGGAGATCGTCTGCCCGGCAACGATTGTCGAATGCCCGCCGATCAAGATTGCTGCAATCAATTTCTACAAAACTGCCATTCACGCATCAAGCATCATCACAACCGTCTTCTCTGAAAAACTCGACAAGGAGCTCGGCAGAAGGATAAAGCTGCCGAAGAAACAGGCAAAGAAGATAGATGACGTTAAAGAGTTTGATGATCTGAGGCTTCTTGCTTATACCCAGCCAAGATTGACTGGCATAGGGAAGAAGAAGCCGGAAATATTCGAGCTTGCCGTCGGCGGAAGCAAAGAGCAGAAGCTGGCTTTCGCGAAAGACAAGCTCGGTAAGGAGATATCAGTTGCGGAGGTCTTCAAGGAAGGTCAGCAGATTGACATTCACGCTGTTTCGAAAGGCCATGGTTTCCAGGGCCCAGTGAGGCGCTTTGGAATCGGCATAAGGAACCATAAATCTGAAAAATCAATCAGGAACCCAGGAAGCTTGGGCGCCTGGAAAGGACAGGGGCATATGATGTATAGGGTAGCGCATGCAGGATTTATGGGTTATCATGCAAGGACAGAATACAACAAACAGATACTGAAGATAGGCAGCAAGCCTGAAGAAGTAAATCCAAAAGGCGGCTTCCTGAATTATGGCATCGTCAGGAATTCATACATCATAGTCAAAGGCAGCGTCGCAGGGACAAAGAACAGGATGATCCGCTTGATACACTCGATAAGGCCGAACAGGAAGGTCAAAGAAGCGGCAGCCATAGTCATGATTAACACAGATTCAAAGCAGGGAAGATAAGATGAAAGTCCAGGTTTTAGACACAAAGAATGCCGAGAAGGCGAAGAAAGAATTGCCAGCGCAGTTCAATGAAACTTTTAGGCCGGATCTTATAGGAAGGGCAGTCCTCACTCTACAAGCAAACGACAGGCAGCCCTACGGCGCGAAGCCAAAAGCTGGACAGAGGCAGCAGGCAAAGATATCGAGGAGAAGAAGGCAATACAAGACATCATATGGCCATGGAATCTCAAGAGTGCCAAGGAAGATAATGTCAAGGCACGGAACAAGGATGAACTGGGTAGCGGCAGTCGCTCCAGGCACTATAGGCGGAAGGCGCGCTCACCCACCAAAGGCAGAGAAGATATGGGAACAGAAGATGAACAAGAAGGAGAACAGGAAGGCGATAAGGAGCGCAATTTCGGCAACAGTGCAGAAAGAAATCGTATCAGGAAGGGGCCATAAGGTTCCGGCAAATTTCCCATTCATAATAAGCAGCGAAATCGAGCAGATATCAAAATCAAAGGATCTTAAGCTTGCTTTGTTAGCACTTGGCTTCAAGGATGAGATGGCAAGAGTGGAAGAGAGGAGCATAAGGGCAGGAAAGGGAAAGATGCGCGGAAGGAAATACAGGAGCAAGAAAGGCCCGTTGATAATTGTAGCAGGTGACTGCAAGCTCCTAAAAATCAACAATGTTCCAGGCGTCGATATAATAATGGTCAATGCGCTTAACGCAAACGTTTTGGCTCCAGGCTGCGCGCCCGGTAGATTATGCCTGTGGAGCGAAGCAGCGATAGAGAAGATGCAGAAGGAGAATATGTTCATTTAAAATGGAAAGCACAAAAGTCATCAAAAATCCACTGTCGACTGAAAAATCAATCAGGCAGATGGAATCAGAGAACAAATTGGTTTTCGTGGTTGACAGAGATGCCACAAAGAAAGATGTGAAGGGGGCAGTTGAAGAAATATTCAAGGTCAAGGTTGACTCAGTCAACATATTAGTGACATCAGCCAGCGAGAAAAGGGCTTATGTCAAACTGAACAAGAAATTTCCGGCGATTGATGTCGCGACACAGCTAGGGTTGATGTAAGATGGGAAAGAATCTAGCGCAGCAGGCAAGAGGAAAAGGCGGACCGACATACAGGGCGCCAAGCTTTAACTATGCAGGAGAGGCAAAGCTCTTCCCATTGAGGAGAGAGACCCAGAACCTGACAGTAGTCGACATAATCCACTGCCCAGGACATTCAGCACCTTTGCTCAAAGTCAAGGATGCAAATGGTGAAGAAGGTTTGATGATAGCATCAGAGAATGTGAGAGTTGGAGAGACTGTTTCCATAGGCTCAGATGCAGAGATGAAGCACGGGAACACGATGCCGCTCAACATCATCCCGGAAGGCACATTGATATTCAACATTGAACTGATGCCAGGCGATGGTGGAAGATTTGTCAGGGCATCCGGCACATATGCCAAGATAGTTACGCAGAGTAAGGAAGGCGTTACAGTATTGCTGCCGAGCAAGAAACAAAGACTGTTCAATCCTAATTGCAGGGCCTCTATCGGCATTGTTGCGGCAGGCAACAGGACGGAGAAGCCTTTCATGAAGGCCGGCCTGAAGTACTTCGCCATGAAGGCGAGAAATAGGTACTGGCCGAGCGTCAGCGGCGCATCACAGAATGCTGTAGATCATCCGTTCGGCGGAAGCAGCAGCAGCAGGAAGGGAAGGCCGACAATAGCGCCGAAGAATGCGCCGCCAGGAAGGAAGGTCGGAATGTTGCATCCAAGGCACACAGGAAGGAATAAGTAAAATGGCAAAGAAAGAATTTACATACAGGGGAAAATCATTAGCAGAGCTGCAGAAGATGTCAGTAAAAGAATTCGCAGAGCTGCTGCCAGCAAGGCAGAGAAGGACGATAAAGCGCGGCTTCACGCCTGCGATATGA
>JAGVOV010000101.1 GCA_020052545.1 archaeon
ACCAGTGCACGTTCAGATAGAGCCTGCTGGGGCCTATCAGCAAAGGAAGCGCAAGGAGAAAGTATGCAATGCCTCTGTTTTTATCCCATAAAAGATAGGCCAAAGACCCATAAGCCAGTACAGCTGCCACAGAATGGCCTGAAGGGAAGCTGAATCCCGTCTCAAAAGGATTTGCGGGCCTTGGCCTTCCTATCATTAATTTTATCATCAGTTCGAGCAGAACGCCGGAAATCAAAGTGAAAAGGTAAAAAAGTATGCTCTTATACTCTTTTTTCCTATAAAACCAGAAAACAAGAGAAGCAGACAATAAAGTCAGGAACCAGAACGAGGCAAGTGCAGACGCGCCTTGCATCAGTGTTATGCCAAAACCGGCTTGTACTGATTTGAAGAAGCGGCTTATCAGGAAATCAGGGCCAAAAAAGAAGCCCAGCTTCAGCGCGGCTGTCAAGATTGCAAGTCCTAGAAGGATCAAGGCCATCACATAATGAAGCCTTTTGTCGAAGCGCATATCTTCCTTGTTGCAAACTAGATATTAAAGCTTTGTGCTAAATTTTTTAAACCAAAGCCCTTTATCCAGAGTATGGACTTTGGATTTCTCGGGTTGGGAAAGGTAAGAGCGACAAGATTTAGTAAAGGCGTGATGAACGATAATTTCCTCATCACCTCAAAGAAAGGCAAGTATTTCCTTATAGATATATAACTTCAAGGGCGTCTTGGAAGTGAAATCGGAGCTTGAAGTTCTTGAGATACTGAGCAAGGCCAAGTTTCCTTGCCAAAAACCGCTCGGAATATTTTCCTTTAAAGGCAGGCCGGCTGCGCTTTTTTCTTATATTGAGGGCAAGAGTCCTGAAAAAGTAGATGAGGGTCTGGCATTTCAGATGGGCACTCTGCTTGGCGAGTTCCACAGGATGCTTTCAGGAAGAAAACTTTCTGTGAAGAAGTCTGGCTGGGACGAAAAAAGCTTCTGGAAGCTCTACATGAAGCATGAAAAAAAGATAAGGGGTTCTAAGATAAAAAAAGCTTCTTTCTTCATGGACTTTGCCAGTAAAGAGATGACAAAGATAGAGAGAAGGGTCAATGCAAGGCAAGGCATAATCCATCCGGACATAAAGCTGGAGAACATCATAGTCAAAGGCGGCAAGATAAGCATAGTGGACTTTGATGACATAACTGAGGCCCCATATGTAGAGAATCTTGCCATGACTGCCATCTGGCTCTGCTTCCCGAAGAGAAAGCTGAATCAAAAGCTTTACAGGGCCTTGCTTGACGGCTATCTGAGCAGGTTCAAGTTGACCAGAGAAGAGCTGCACCTCATCCCTTACTACACAAAAGTCTTTCTTCTGTTCGGGATGTTGAATTGGTGCCATAAGGTGATGCATAGGCCAAAACAAGCGTATGAAGGCGCAAAGAATTTCTATGATATCTATAACGGCCTTTAAGCCTTGAAGAATCTCTCGACATCCCGAAAACCTATGTCTGTCCTATAATGCAAGTTGTTGCCGTCAATGTGTATCCCGGCTATCGCGTCATAAGCCTTCTCTCTGGCTTCCACAATATTTTCTCCTGCCGCGATTATGCTGAAGAGCCTGCCGCCATTGGCATAGAACTTGCCATCTTCAACTTTTATTCCGGCCCCAAACACCATCACATTTGAGTTTCTCATGGCAGCCTCGAGGCCGAATATCCTCTTTCCTTTGACGGCAGAAGAGTCCCCAGGATACCCTTTAGATGCTCCGACAACACAGACTCTTGTCAGGCCATCCTGCGAAAGATCCATGCCTGAAAGCTTGCCATCGATAGCAGCCTGCACCACATCAAGATAATCTTCAGTGAGTGAAGGGAGCACAACCTGGCATTCTGGGTCGCCCCATCTTACATTGTATTCTATCGCAAAAGGCTTTCCATCAACCATCATTCCGCCTACGTAAAGGATCCCTTTATATGGCCTTTTCTCCAGGCCCATCCCTGCCACAGCTTTTCCGACGAGCTGCTTCTCTATCTCCTTAGAGCTTGCCTCGGCCAGCATTGAAGGGCTTATCGCGCCCATGCCGCCAGTCTGGTCGCCTTCATCAAAATTAAATGCTCTTTTGTTATCCTGGGCAGACTTTAGGATCTTGTAATTGTTCCCATCGCATATCGCATAAAAGGAAAATTCCTCTCCGACAAGGCACTGCTCAACAAGGAAGACTTTTCCGGCTTCCTCGAACTCTTTCATCCTGTCTATCGTTTTCACCGCCTCTTCAATATTTTCTGCCCTTAAAGCGCCCTTGCCTAGGCAGAGGCCGCTTGCCTTGATGAACATCGGTCCCCTGAGCTGCTTATAGAGGGAAGAGGCATATGCTTTCGCCTCGCCGGTTGAAGTGAAAGATTCATATTCTGGATGGGGGATACCATAATCTTTCATGAGATTGCGGCTCCATTTCTTGTCCCACTCTATCTGGGCTGCCGCTTGGTTTGGGCCGAAAACTGTGAAGCCTTTCTTCTGAAGCAAATCGACTGTGCCTGCTGCGAGTGCGTCATCCTGCGCAACATCAACAAGGTCGGGCTCATACTTTAGTGCCACCCGAAGTATTGACTCTGCATCCTTAAGCTTGCAGTTTCCGTCAGCGATGACTTCCTTAAACCTTCCTATTCCCATAAAGTCTTTTCCGGGCGCAACAATTATTTTCTTGACTTGCGGACTAGCCTCATAAGCCACAGAAATAGTATGCTCTCTCGCTCCGGAGCCGACAATCATCACAGTCAAATCTTCAGGCATAATCCGGACAAGTCACATTTATTTTTTAAACCTTGCCATTTTCTTCATCTGATTTTCGTCACAAAACTGTGACACATCAGAGCTTGGAGAACCTTATTTAGGTTTGTAATCAGTTATCTTATCAAGCTCTTTCCTGAAAGGCTTCAATGCTTTTAACATCCTTTTGTGCAAAAAAGGCTTTGCTATAATCACAGGGCATGAGTATATCCAGTCCTTGTCTTTTGAATGATATCTCTTCTCCTCAAGCCTAAAATCAATCTTGTCATAAGGCTCTCCCCTATGATTTGTTATTTTTACTCCAGACAGCTTCGCCATTATCGGCGCTGCAGCGATGTCGTGCCTGCTCCATTTCAAAACAACTAATCCATCCAAAAGCCCATTGAATACCATGGCTTTGACCATGATATCATAGCGTTCATCGTAACTTATACCATGGCCTCCAATCAAATTGAAACCATCGAATTCTTTTCTTAGCGCATCACCGGCTTTCTTCTCTATCTCCCTTTTCACAGTCCCCCAACAGCCATAGTAAATTGATTTTGGTCTCTTTCTTTCCCTGCCGATGTATTCCATACCTTTTTCCGTAGCTATGCACATGATATTGCGTATGACATTATGCTCGACTCCAGCAACATTCTTTCCATTCTCATAAATACCAATTATTGACCCAAAGATTGGCAATCCTTTGCTGAATCCTAATGTGCCATCTATAGGATCTATCAGGATTACTTTCCCGTTACCATTGTACTTGCCGCCCATCTCCTCTCCAAAAATGTTGTATTCAGGTAACTTGTTGGAGAAGAATTTCCTCAGGGCTTTCTCTGTCGCGACATCCGCTTCAGTAAC
>JAGVOV010000083.1 GCA_020052545.1 archaeon
ACCCATTTGGAGTTAGCACTGAGAGGGAAATAGCAAAAGATTACCTGACAAAGATGCTGATGTGCGGCAAGCCTTCTGGCATAGATGAAAGGAGATGGATGCTAAAGAGCCTGAGCAATGACCAGACAGCCTTCACAGGCTTTACGGCAGGGCTGAAGCTTGAGGAAGATTCATTCGGCTTTGAAAGTGAGATAAGGCTGCTGCCGAAGGCCGCATATGTGGAATTGTTCCTTGAGCAAGGGCTGCAGGAAAAGCTCATTCCTTTAAGGGAGAAGCTTATGGGCCTTGATTCCACACAAGTGGGTGAGATAAGCGAGCTGCTTGAAGCCTCAGAAGCCATTGCACCTATGGAAAAATCCAGGAAAAAGGGAAAAAGCCCGATATTTTTCTATTCGGTGGCAGATAAATCATTCAAGATTCCGGAAAACCTGTACATGAGGCTCTGCAAGATAGCTGATGTGGCTTTCACTGAGCTGGCTGAGAAATCTGACTGTAAGGCGTTCACCGGCTCAATAGACCTGATGATAGAAAATGGCACAGTATATATCATAGACATCGGCTTTCCTGCAGTAGGCTGGATTGCCGATCTTCTTGCCCTTGGAGAGACTCCAGAATTTAGAATCCCGAGGATATTCTACAATAAGAAGCCTGAGATAACTCTATATAGGAATAAGAGCAGTTTTGAGCTCGGATTCTTTAAGGAAGAAAAGGATTATTTGGCCAGATACCTCGCTGAAAATGGGATAGATGTTGCGCAAGAGAAGAATGAGAAATTTGAAGTGATGCTTAATGGTAACAATTTGCCGAGCCAAACTCTTGATTACTTCAGTAGGAATCAGCCATTGAGGAATGCGATTCTGACCGAGAGCGAAAAACTCAGGGAGCTCGATGCCAAAGTGCCATCATATAATATCATGGTGCCAGACGACCTCTGCCTTGCAAGGTTCTTCGATGAAAAACCGAATGAATTCGGCCTGACCATAAAGAAGAAGGTGATGTTTGAGGAGTACAGGACAGGCGAGAGCTACTTCAAGCCGCTTGTCACCCCATTATGGAGCAGGGAGCTGAGGAACGAGTCGAGGCCAGTCATGATAGAGCAGCTTATCCCTGCGCTTGTGGATGTAGATGTTGCTGGCGACCTGAAGGGAAAGAGGTCATATGAGATAAGGCTGTATTTCGTGGCAGCGTGAAAGCCGCAATATTTGATTTCAACAGGACACTTTACCAACCTGAATCAGGAAAAGTGCCGATGGAGACGGTCATGCTGCTCAGATGGCTGAAAAAAAGAAAGATTGCCCTCTGCCTTATCTCAAGGAATGAAGCTGGGAGGCTTAAGAAGATGGCTGAGATATCTGGATTTTTTTCTCTCATCTTGGTTGTAAAAGAAAAGAATGCATTAATCTTCCAAAATATGATTGAAACCTTGGGAATAAAGAACAATGAAGTGCTCATAGTCGGCGACTGGTATGATGAAGAGATAAAGATCGGAAAGTCGATTGGAGCCAAAACATTATGGATAAAGGAAGTTAAGGATCTGGAAAAGATTAAACGATCTTTCCGGTGATAGAGCGGAGCATATGGTCCGTAACAGAGACATCATAGAATTTGTTCAATTCCAGGCGGCCTTTGACTCCAACAACCAATGGATAAGTGCCGATCTGCCTGCCAAAAGTGGTGTTGCCATCATAAATCTCCATGCGGACATCTTTGAGGATTGTCCCTAGAGGGACGAGCCTCTTGAGCATCGGGAAATCTATATTCTGCCTTATCTCATTCCTCCACTTCCAATAAAAAGCTTTGTTCTTCTTCACAAATTTTGTCCCCGCTTCCTCAAACAGTCGCGTTCCTGGGAATGGAACCACTTGCCTTATGTTTATCCTCCTTATCATCAGGCCATCGTCATATATCTTCTTCAGCCATTGCATGTTTATCTGGTGTGTCTGCTTGTTCTCTCCCATCAGGCCGAATATGATGTTTATTCCAGGCAGAAATTTCGGCATGCCATTGCTGCCTCTCTCGCTCCCGAAATCATTGACATGCTTGATGCTGTCATAAGCCATCTCGGCGCCCACATTCAGGTTGTTCCTTTTAACAACTTCCCTGTCAAAGCTCTCCACGCCGAATGCTGCAACGTTGCCTGGCGTGCAGTATTTGACGATCTGCTCGGTTATCTGCGGCTTTATCCTTGCCGGATCGCAGTTGTCGATATGCAGAATCTCGGGCTTTAACGAAGATATTCCTTTCAGCAGCCTTTCTGTCGCTTCAGCATCGCCTCTTTTGTAAGAATAAAAATCTGTCTGCTTGCCTATCCTGAACCATTTGATTCCAAGACTGCTGAGCTTCTCCGCTTCTTTTATGACATCGTCCTCTTCCCTGAACAAGACCTTGTTTTTTATCGGCTCCGTGCAGAAGCTACAACCTATGACCCGGACGCAGCCTTTGCCAGTCTCAAGCTCCGCAAGCACGTCATAAGGTATTTTCTTGACAAGCTCCGCTCCTTTGATAGAGAAATCCTTTATCTTGTCAAACTCATTTATGCCGAGATAATTGAAATCTACAGTATTGAATATGTTTGGGATCTTCTCTGCTTTCTTTCCGCCCTCTAAGCCATGTGCTATCGCACCAGGCCCTGCCAAGACTTTCTTGCAGTCTAGTTTCCCGATGCAGTCATTTACCTCTTTGAAAGTCCCAGGCATTGCAGAAAGATACGTTCCGGGTGTCTGGACTCCGCCAACAACAACCAGCACTTCAGTAGAATCCAATATCTCTCTCGTCTCATTTGGCTCATGAGTCAGATTGTAGATCTTTATGTTGGTCTTCACTTCCTTGCTCTTGTCAGGCCTCTTCCCTTTATAGTAATGCTGCAGTCTCACATCATCTATTGTAAGATATTCAACTTCATGGCCCTGCATCCTCAATGCGCCATAGATGTAGCGTGGATAAGTCCCCAGATATGGAGGCACTCCCAAGCCTGCAGGTTCATCAGTGTAGGAATCAAGTATAGTATATTTCATATTGATAGGGAATCTTCTCTAAATTAAAAAGCTAATGCTCCAAGAAATCCAATATTTCCCTGAATGCTATCCTCTTGTTCCTGTCCATCACAAAGACATGGTAGCTGTTTGGGATGAATACAAGCTTCTTACTTTGGCTGCCGAGCTTGTTGTAGATGCTTTTTGCGTTGCCAGCCCTCATTGTGCCGTCAGTGCTGCTCTGCATTATGAGCACAGGCAAATTTATCCTTGGCAGCGCCTTCCGTGTCTTCTCGATTATGAAAAATAGGTCCTTGAATTTTGGCAGAGGGATGACTGTGTAATGCACTTTCTTCCTCACCACGTGCATGTCTTTAGGAGGATAATATTTTTTCTGGAAATCGCTGAACTTTGACGCAATCCTTGTGTAGAGCCTCAGCAAAGCGTCGAACCTGAAGCGCAGCGGCATGCCCATAGCCACTATACCACTCACTTTGTGCTTCAAAGAAAGCATAAATGCCAAGTTTGCTCCTAATGAGCTGCCTATTATGTATATTTTCTTGGTATGCTTCCTCAGCCTTG